>JAUWOG010000449.1 GCA_030612305.1 Armatimonadota bacterium
GCGGGGGAGTGCGAACACCTGCCGAAGCAGATGGTGGAATGGGTGCGGGAGGCCGGTGTGGTGCATACCGTGCAGGCGAACGAGCGGATGGCACTGCATGTGTATGACTGGGTTGCGCCGGGGGTGAACGTGTGGTACCGGCTGCTGGTGGCGGAGAACCTGGGTGATGAGGCGCTGAAAAATGTGGAGTTGATTGTGGCGACTAACAACCCGGCGCAAGAGGCGCGGCGCGGACGGATGGTGTTCACGCGGGCAAGCGCGGTGATGGCACTGTCGGTGGTGGGACGAGCCATCGCGGAGGAGGGCGGCTTTGAGGCGGATGTGCCGGATGACTATAAGGGGAAGCGGATGCTGGAGGCTGTAAAGGGCTTGCCGCACCTGTCATGCCCGATCGGGACGCTAGGGGAGGAAGAGAGTGGAGGGAAGCTGTTCTACGTGGTGTTCGGGAGGGAGGGCGAGGAGACGGCGAGTGAGGAGCTGGCTTCGCAGGTTGAGGCAGAGGGCCTGGAGGGGCTTGTGAAGGCGTACGAGGACAATAGCGCGTGGCATAAGAAAGGGCTGCGGGTCGGGGCGGGAGACGATCGGATACATGACTTCATCGAGATACAGAAGCACATCGTGCGGGTGCAGCAGGCGGCAGCCGGCGGCTTCTCGCCGATGGACAAGTACACATATACGTGGATACGGGACAGCGTCGGGCCGGTGAGGTTCTTTCTCCAGGCGGGCTACTATGATGAGGTGAAGAGGTATCTGGAGTACCAGTTCATGGGGAATGCGATGGGGGAGAGCATCAGGCTGAACCTGCCACTTGATATCAAGCCGCCGGCGGATTTGAAGGAGCCGAACTGGTCGGAGGTGCGCGTGGACCGGGCGGAAGTGCCCAGCTATATCGTCCTGCAGCACTACTGGTACTACCAGCAGACGGGCGACGGGGAGCTTATCAGGAAGCACTGGGGGTATCTGAAGCGGTGTATCTTCGGGCAGAAAATCAGCGCGCGGGGTACGCTGCACTTCCACGGGGATGAGACATACCGTTTCCCCGGCTATTGCGGGTCCCAGCAGGGCCTGGATGTCCATGACTACGTGCAGCTTGAGACGCAATCTGCGGATTCGGCGTTTGAGTTCGTGGCGGCGGCCGAGGGAATGGCGGAGATGGCGGGGGAACTGGGGCATGAGGCGGAAGTGGCGGAGTTTGAGGAGATAGCCGAGTGGGTGCGGGAGGCGACTGAGAAGTACTACTGGATGAAAGACAGAGGCTACTACGCACCCGCGATGTCGGACTTCACCGAGGAGCGGCACCGGTACCCGTTCGCGACTATCAACATGAGGCCGATCTGGATCGGATACGCGAAAGCCGACGCGCAGCAGCGGCGCAATGTGGTGAACTCGCTGGACTACCTGTGGAAGGAAAAGGGTGGGGTGAAGGCGACGCCGGACTTCGGGTATTATACGACGATGGTGCCGGGGTTCGTGCTGTACAACCTCGTCGAGATCGGGTATCCACGGGCCGAGCAGTGGATCGGGAAGGTGCTGAGTATCGCGGAGAAATCCGGCGGCTTTGCGGAGATGAATACGCCTGAGGATGTTCCCGCCGAAAGCATCTGGGGTCAGCACCGCTGCCGGCCCTGGGAGGGCGGGATCAATGCTCACGCGGTGGTTCATGCGCTGATTGGTGTGGAGGCGGATGCAGTGCGAAACCACCTGAGTCTATCGCCACGGGTCGCGGGTGGCTGGCCGGCACTCGGGGCGCAGAATATACCAGTGGGGAAGAACCGCGTTGACCTGAAGATGTACTCGTCGCTGAGTAAGCGGGTGTATGAGATAACCGCGCAGAGGAGCGATGATCCGCCGACCGTTGATCTGCATCTGCGGGTGCCGGCGCGACGGATCAGGACGGTTGAGGGGAATTTCGAGGAATACGGGGGGCGAGTCGGCAGACAGAGCTCATACGAGGGGCAGATAACGGTGGCCATTACGGGGATTGAGATGCCTGCGGAGACGGCGGTGACGGCGGAACTGGTATTCGATTTCATGGATCCGCCGGAGCGGGGGATGCAAAGCGCCAAGTTCTACTACGGCGAGGCAGAGGTCACAGGGCGGCCGAAGACGCTGCTTTTGACGTGGAACCCCGAGACGTATGCGCACTACAAGGAGGAACTCGGGCGTGCAGTGATGGGCGTGGATACGAAGCTACCGTGGCCGACGGAGTACCTGCGGGGGCTGCTGCTTCCGCGCGCGGGGCGGATCGGCTTCGAGAAAGTGCTGCTTGATGTGGAGACGTATCCGGGGGCGTTCAAGATGGAGGCGTACTGGACATAGGGGGAGGGTGCGAGGGTGCTGAAGGAATACAAGGCGCTCGGTGGGAAGGTCGAGAAGGCAGAGGCGACGTCGGGATTGCCGAGGAGTTACTACAATATGCGGAGGGAGCAGGGGTAAACGGCGTCGGGTGGCGGACGCTCCGCGTCCGGCCGAAGCTCGACCTACGCGCTTAGAGTTGCATCCGGAGGTGAGTCCGTGTGGATGACGCGGGTGCCGGCGATGTAGTCGTGCCAGCCGCGGAATTCGGCGCTGATGGGGACCGACAGGTAGAAGAGATATCCGGTGAATGAGTAGAGGACGAGCCTGGTGAGAATGCGCCAGAAGGCAGCCCCATACGTTATGGGGCTGCCGTCGGTATAGACGACGCGGAGGCCGAGAACGGCCTTGCCAATGGTGGCGCCGAAGGCACCGTGCATGAAGGCGAAGTAGAAGACGCGGACGGCTATGAGGACCGGGACGCCGATGACGAAAAGCATCCCAGATAAGGCGTCGGCAGTCTCGGCTAAGCTGGTGGCGCTGAGAGCGCTGCCAAGCAGGGCGATTCCGGTCACATACAGGCAGAAGAAGATGCCGAGGACGCATGAGTCTATGAGATAAGCGATGACACGAGGCCAGAAGGAAGCGTTGTCGAAACGAGCAGGCTGCAAGGGAGATGCGGCCAGCGGCGGGGATGTCAGGAGGGGCTGGGGCGGAAGCGGCACGGCAGGTGACGCAGCCGCCGGGGAAATGGACAGAGATGGGCCTGTGGCCTGGTAGTATGGAGCAGGCGCAGGAACTGGCTGATTCTCCGAGGGTACGTCCGGCGCGGATGCGGGGAGGTCGGAGGCGTCGAGATTGCCGGCGGAGAGCTCGGCGCCGCAATGTGGGCAGTGCTGTGCGTGGGAAGGCATCAGCCTGCCGCAGGAGTTGCATGTGTTGTCGGGCGGCGGAGTTGGGTGCATGGGATGGGCCTCCGAGGGATGGCAAAGGGAACGGCGGACGGCGACGGCGGTGGGCCGGATACTCCGGCGCCGACCCACTCCTGCGGAGCGGGTGCCCGGCGCCGCCGTATTCGGCCCCGCCGAACGGCAACGGCAACGGGAAGGGCGGACGGCGACGGCGGTGGGCCGGAT
>JAUWOG010000310.1 GCA_030612305.1 Armatimonadota bacterium
CCTATGCCGAAACCTGCGCCCAGATCGCTCACTTCATGTGGGCATGGCGCATGATGCTCATTACCGGTGAGGCCTGCTATGCCGAGGTCATGGAGACGATCATCTACAATGCCTTCCTCTCCGGCGTTTCGCTTGCCGGCACCGAGTATTTCTACAGCAACCCCTTGGCCGCCAACAGGAGCTGGTATGACGATGCCGACACCGCCGCCCGCACTCACCCCAGTGCCGAAGGCGGCTGGACACGTCAGGAATGGTGGCCTACCACATGCTGCCCGCCGAATGTCGAGCGCACCATCGCGGCCCTCCCCGGCCATCTGTTCACCACCAGTTCCGAGGGCATCTGGGTGCATTTCTACGACGCGTGCCAGGCGAGCCTCTCGCTGAAGGATGGCACTTCGGTCGAGCTGGAAGTGGCTACTGACTACCCCTGGCAGGGCGACATCCGCATAACTGTCAACCCCTCCGCCGGGACCGACTTCGCCCTGATGTTACGCATCCCGGTCTGGGCGCAGGGCGCAACCGTGACAATCAACGGCGAGGCCGCTGGTACGACACCCGAGCCCGGCCAATACCTCCAAATGCGCCGCACATGGCAGCCGCGGGATGTCGTCGAACTGACTTTGCCGATGGAGATCCGTTTCGTCGAGAGTCACCCCTATGTGCCGGAGAATCGTGGCTGTATCGCCATTCAGCGCGGGCCGATTGTGTACTGCTTTGAGGGTGCCGACAATCCGGCTATCGCGATGCCCGACTTGCATCTTGACGGCGACAAGCTCTGCGTGGCGGACTGGCAGATCGAGCACAAGTCCGATCTCCTTGGCGGCGTGACAGTCATCAGCGGTCCCGGGCTGCGACCCGCGCCCACGCCTGCAGACCGCCCGCTGTATGCCGACGCAGACGCGCGCCCGGAGACGCAATGGGAGCCGGTGACTGTCACTGCGATTCCCTACTATGCGTGGGCGAATCGCGGCGAGACGGGAATGCGCGTCTGGCTCCCCGTAGCCTGCACGTAGCACTGCCGTAATGGAGGGGCCTGTCGCAGGGAGCTTTGCGCAGCAAAGCTCGCCAGGCTGGCCCAATAGAGAGAGGACAACCACAACATGCGCATACTTACCATGCTCATCCCATGTATCTGTCTTTTCGCAACCTTAGCGCTGTCGGCCGCCGCCGCCGACCTCCCGAATCCCTGGGCCCAACACGACGAGCCCTGCATCGGCCCTGTGCCCGTCCCCGTCATGGAGCAGATGTTCTGGCTCCAGCTTCCCCTCAAGCCTGACATTGACATCGAGGTTGTCGCGCCCGAGGGCGTGACACTCCTCGACCGGACGAAACCCGGCCGGCGCGACTTCACCAGGCTCTATTTCCGCGCCGACCGCGGCATCAAGGACGCCGAAATCATCCTCACTCCCGCCGGCGCCGACAGGATAACCGTTTCGCTCACAGTCAAGACATACCGCGAGGACCTCGACGAGCAACTCAAGCGCATCCCCGAGATAGTCCCTTCCGCACGCAAGCAGGGACGCTCCTACTACACCGACGAACTCGTCGCCATCGCCAGAGAGAACATGGACAAGTACCCCGACCTGGCAAAGGGCGTCCAGGCCAGGCGGCTTTTCGGTCGCCTCAGCGACGAGGAGGCCTGGAACGCCTTCCCCTCCTGGAACGTGCCGCGCGATTGCTACAGCAACTGGCCGTGCCCCAAGTGCGGCGCCGAAATCTTCAAGAAGAGCGGCTTCTATCCCTGGGGCAGGAGCCATGCCGCCCCGTGGAAATGCAAATGCCCTGTCTGCGGCGAGCTCTACCCGACCAATGATTATGCCAATGACGACTTCACCAGCGGCGACTGCCCTGACGACGGCTGGGGCTATGACCCGGGCACCGGACGCGCTGATGCGATGGCCTGGGTCGCTAACTACGCCCACCACAACGTATGGCAGAACGGCCAGTACATACGCCACCTGGCATTGCGCTATCTTCTCTTCGATGATGAAGAGGCGGCCCACAGAGCAGCCATCATCCTCGCCCGCCTCGCCTATGTCTATCCCGGCCTCAACTACCGCTGGCAGCAGGCCCGCCCCAAGTACCTCGGCAGAACCGGACGCGCCCTTGTGGACGGCAACTGGGAGCGCAATAACCTCTGCGTACCGGCTCTGCAGGCCTATGACGCCATCTTCGACTACATAGACAAGGACACGAAGCTCGTCGAGTTCCTCCACGCCAAGGACCCCACCATCAACTCACCTGACGATGTGAAGGCCCTCTTCGACACCTGCCTCGTGCAGGTTTTCGGCTGGGACTGGATCCGCCGCGAGCTCTCCGGCGGCAGCCAGGGCGCACGCGAGCAGGACATGGCCGAGTACGTGCTCTGCGCAAACATGGGCGCTGTCAGCGACCGCTGGCTTGAAGAACTCTTCACTCACGCCTGGAACGGTGGCCTCAACAAGGGCGGCTTCGACGATGCGACCCTTGTCAACGCCCTCACACGAGAAGGACCGACACTCGTGGCCGGCCTCGGCTATGCAACCGGCTATCTCAACTCCAAGTCCGACATGGCTGAGGTACTCTCGCGGGTGCGGTCGGAGAAGTACAAGGCCCGCACCAACCTCTACGACGAGAAGCTCTATCCCAAGCTGCGCGCGGAGTATGATACCTGGATAGACCTGCTGGGGGCGGGCCAGTTCGGGCCCAGCTACGGCGACTCCGGAGCCGCCCGCGGGTCGAGAATGGCCCAGGGCATCCCCGCCTCCCGTATCAGGCCGTACTACCGCGCCTACCAGCACTGGCCCACCGCCCGTATCGCCCGAGCCATCCACCGGGGCGGCTTCCAAGCCCCGACGCTCTTCGAGCCGGATGTCTGGCCACAAGGCGAGAAGCAGGTGGCGGAGGGCGGCCCTCAGCCGCCCCTTGAGAGCCGTGTCATAGACGGCGCCGGATGGGCCCTCCTCGAATCCAGGCCGCACGCAGACACCCTCGACCAGCGCGCCGGTATCGCTTTCCGCTACGGCTACGCACACGGACACCACCACAGCGACAACCTCAACATCGAGATGTTCGCCCACGGTGAAGACGTGACGCCCGAGCTCGGCTATCCCTGCTGGGCGCACCCACTCGGCGCAACCGGCTCAACCGTACACCACAACACCGGCATGATAGACCGCGAGCTCCAGTACCACGGCCCCATCGCCAGAGGCAGCCTCGAGATGTTCGCCGGGGCTCCCGAGGCCTCATTCGCCGACGTCTCCGCGGCCCCGAGCGGATTTCCCAATCGCGTCTATCGGCGCGCCGTCTGCCTCGCCGACGCTCCCGGCAACAACGTGTACCTCTTCGATGTCTTGCGCATGGCAGGCGGAACTCAGCGGGCCTATTGCTTCCACGGCCCGCCTCATGACGATTTCACCACCAGCCTCCAGTTCGGCAAGAAAAGCCCGGACCCCTGGCCCGTCAAGTCCATGGGCCGCAGCCTCAGCAACAACATCCTCGAGCCGCAGACCGCACAGTCCGACGCCGACGTCTGGGCCGACTGGCTGTTCGAGGGCCGAGACGACCTCCGCATGAGACTCGACCTCCTCGCCCAGCCCGACCGCACCTACTATACCGCCCGCTACGGAAAGACCGACGTCCCGCCACACCGCTTCCTCTTCGCCGAAGATGAACTCCCCGACGGTGCCAGCGAGTTCATCGCCCTCTGGCAGCCCTATCTGCTTCAGCCTTTCATCGAAGACGTGCAGCGTCTCCCCATCGAGGGCGACGTCGCAGGCGAATTCGAGCCTGTGGCTGTGCGCGTGACCCTCGCCGGCGGCCAGGTGGACACATTCATCTACACCTCCGACCCGGAGGCGGAACTCAAGTGCGGCGACATCGAGTTCGCCGGCAGCTTCGGATACATCTCCGAGCAGGACGGCCGCCTCCGCTGCGTCCACCTTGTCAACGGTTCCAGGCTCCTCAAGGCCGGGCAGGGCGTCACCCAAGCCGTCCCGCACTTCAACAGTGAACTCGTCGCCGTCAACTTCCCTGACCGAACCATCACCATCAACGACACGCTCCCCACCGGCGACGTCCTCGCCGGCGTCCTCATCTACTTGCGCAATGGCCCGCACCGGACTGCCTATCACATCGTCAGCGTCAACGAGGCGGGCAATGTCGTCAAGCTGGATCACGACGCACTGATCTACCGCTCGGCCATCGGGACCTTCGCCGAGGACAAGCAGCTCATTGTCTGCGAGCTGCCGCCGGTATTGCCGCCCAGCGGCGGCCCTGAGCCCTACGGCTACTACGATGGAGCCCTTGTCACCGGGGAGGACTTCAAGGCCCGCTACCGCGTCACCAAAACCGAGAGAACCGAGACCAGCTCCGGCAACATCCACCTCGACCGGCCGGCAGACGAGAGGGACTTCCCTGATGCCGATGGCGACGGCCGCCGGATGCTGTACATCTATGACTTCGGC
>JAUWOG010000156.1 GCA_030612305.1 Armatimonadota bacterium
GCGGGGCGCGTCGAGGACCTCGTCGCCCACGTCCGGCAGGTGCACCTCTACGGCATGACCGACCCTCTGCCGGCGATGCTCGAGGACTTCTGGTACGAGCGGGTGAGCGAAGACGAGGTCCGGCTCCTGATGCCTGATTTCTCGGAGGCCGCCGCCGGGCAACTGGCCCGCGACCTCGGGGCCAGGAGCCACGACATCGAACCGGTAGGCTTGCAGGATCTCTTCATCGCCCTCACCGCTGACAGGGACTGATGCGCTGTGGCCGACTCCACCAACAGACCCATCCTGAGGGCCGCGGCGGAGGAATTCCGCTACGTCTTCACGGTGCGGCCGAGCGACCTGGTGCCTCAGTTGGCGACTCACACTCTTCCCTGGCGCATCGCCACGCTCGCAGGCACCTTATTGTGGGTGCTCTGGCTCTGGTTCACGGTCGCCATCTTCCGTGGCATGATGATAGACGGGCTGGCCGTTGGCGACCTCGTCGTTGGCCCCTACCAAGCAAGTTCCACGGCGGGGACTGTAGCGTACGCTTACATGAGCGCCCGCGTGGTGGGGCTCGTACTGCTCTGGGCACTTTGGGCTTTGGGCGGGCTGCTACCGGTCGCACTCGCCTTGGCCGCTGGATGGGCATGGCCGAGTCGTCGCAGTGGCGCCCAAGTCCTGCACACACGCCGATTTGCCTATCTGCTGCCACTCAGCTACCGGCAACTGCTGCTGGCCAAGATGCTCGGCAGAACTGCGGCGATGCTGACTGCTATGGCCTGCGGCTTCACCATTCTGGCTCTGACCGCCCCGTTGCTTGTGGCCTTCAAGTTCGCACACTCGCCGCCCTCGCCGTTCGACCCCTGGCTGCTTGCCTGCCCCTTCATCTTCCTCGCCGTGTTCATCGCCACCACTCGCAACGCCGCTGACGCCCGCCGCCGGCACGCCACCGTGGCAGCATCACGCTCGGCCCGGAACGTGATCTACGTCGTCATCCTCCTCTTCACCGTCGCCTACACCAGCGGCCTGCATCTGCGCGGCCACTGGAACTTCCCTGGATACAGCGCGCTTGTTGCCGCTGCTGTGGCCGTCATCGCGCTCCTGCAACTGGCACGACCCCCGAAGACACCCGCCGCATTAGCGCTCGACCAGCCACCCTCGCGGCTCCGTGAACTCCTGAGGCGGTGGAACGAGACAAGTGGCCGTCGCGGGATAATGGCCACGCTACCACCCGCGACTGGCCCCATCCTCACTCGCCGCTGGCTCGGTCGCAGCCTGCATCTTGCTGCTAGCTGCTGCGTCATCGTCACCGTGCTGAGTGCCGTGGTGCAGCTTGCTCCGGTGGCCTGGTCCGGCCTCTCACATGTATTCGCTACCGGACGCCTGCCCGCCGCTCCGCTTCAGTCCACTGAGGATGCGTTGGCATTGGGGCTGGGATTGGTCCCGTTCATATTCGCGGTTGTCATCGCAGCCCAGGGCGCATTTGCCTGGCCGGAGCTCTTCCTGCCGACTACCAAATCCGGCTCGCAACTCCCGCGCAGTCCCACTCTCGCTGTGCTTCCACATCTCGGCCTCTGCTTGCCGATTCCGGCACGCAGGCAATGGTCGCGGCGTCTCGTCGCGCTTCTGGCCATCTGCACCCTGATGACAGCCGCCGGCACCATCAGCTACTGGCTGGCAAGCTCGCTTACCGCCTCACTGCTACCACTTGGCTTTACCGACGTCAGCTATGCGATATTTGGTGTGCTTTTCTGTCTGATTCTCGCCGCCCTGTCCCTCTTCGCCCTGGTGCCTCTGATGGGCCTCGCGGCCAGGGCCGTGACCGTATCGAGCTGTCTGATGGGGGCCGTGTCCCTCCCATTCGTATTCGCCGGCATCTTCCTGACGGCAGCCCTCCACATCCCCCCCGCTGGGGCGCGGCTCCATGCTCTTCCCGGACTACTGCTGCCGGCGACCGCGGCATTGGCGGCTCTCCTGCTTCTCGTCTCGTGGGTTTTCTGCGAGCCGTCTCTCTGGCGGCGGACCGCGGACGGCTCACCGACCATCCGGACCAGATTGCTGGCGGCAGGCACCCAACTGCTCGCCGCATTCACCCTTCCCTATGTCCTCGTCACCATTTTCTTCCTGCTGGGTGCCCATTTCCATTGACGCGATCCGCCCTCCCTCGCCTGTCCTCCATCGTCCGCAGCAGATTGCAGGAGGGGGGCTGGGATTCCCCGGGCCGCTTCCGAGGGACAGCCACCGAACCGAACCGCCGAGCGAGCTACCCGAGCGACCGGAAAGGTATCACCTGGCGAGTGAGAAAGCGTCAGCCACCACGCCGACAAGAGAGTCGATCCGCGACGGAAGGAATACCCCTTACCCCTCGACAAGGTATCAGTCAGTCGCGCAATAGGAAGCGTCACTGAAGTGGCCGGTGCCTACCGCGCATCGCTCGACGAGGTATTACTTAGTGGGGGAAAACGTGGCGATCGGCGGCTCACGAATCGTCGGTCGGCGATCGGAAAAAGGGTGGCACAGGTATCTTCGACAGGGTAGGTATCGGCCGCCTGGGACTCCAAAACAGCATCGGATGAACATTACCAACAGGATAGGGATGTGCCATTTGACCCCTGCACTACCCCTCTTTTAGAATAGGGGTCACCCTCTTTGACCCCTACAGTCAGCCTCAAAATCGGTATAATGAATTGCTGCAAACTTATACGAAATCGAGCTTGACCCCTGCACTCACCCCCCGGATTCGCCCGGATTCGGCCTACACCCCTCTAGTCAACGCGGAACTTTCCGTCAGGAATCTGTGTAAGCGAGTGAACATTATACGGCTAATTCTACACGTCACCCCGAATCGAGCCGAAAGCCCACCTGCCCCCTATACTCCAGATGAACTTGCCGTGTCCATCCCGAGCAGGGCGGTCAATAATATGCGGGTCTGTCCTACTCAGCCACTATTTGGCCGCAAACAGGCGTTCACAGTTCTGACAAGGCGCTCCGGCAAGAGGAAATCCGATGGGGAAAGTGGCGATCAATCGCAGGCGGCGTCCATCATGGCGATGAAATCGTCGAAGAGGTAGTTCGAGTCATGAGGTCCGGGTCCGGCTTCCGGATGGTACTGGACGGAGAACATCGGGTGGTGCTTGTGGCGGATTCCCTCGCACGTATCGTCGTTGAGATTGATGTGCGTAACCTCGACATCGTCCTGCGGCAGGGAGTCAATGTCGAGGCAGAAGCCGTGGTTCTGAGTGGTGATTTCGACGCGGTCGGTGCTGAGGTTCTTGACGGGATGGTTGCAGCCTCGGTGGCCGAACTTGAGTTTGTAGGTTTTCCCGCCGAGCGCCCAGCCGAGTATCTGCTGGCCGAGGCAGATGCCGAAGACCGGGACCTGCCCGATGACGTCGCGCGCGCACTCGATGACATAGCCCAGCGCCTCCGGATCGCCCGGGCCATTGGAGAAGACAACGCCGTCGGGATGCCAGCTCAGGACCTGCGCGGCAGTGGAATCGGCGGGGACGGTAATGACCTCACAGCCGCGAGCGTGCAGGTGGCGGAGGATATTCTGCTTGATGCCGCAATCCACGCAGACGACGCGGTAGTGGCGGTGGGGCTCGTACGGCCGCCCATTGAAGGATACGGCCTGAGAGCGCTCCTGCAACTCCGCCGCGACATCGAACTGCAACTGGCGGTCAGGAATCGGTGTGGCCTCGTCGTAGCCGTCCCCGATCCAACGGCGGGGAGCCTGGCAGGTGACGTCCATGACATAGTCGGCGCCGACCATGCGGGGCGCGTCTTTGGCCGTCTGCACGGCCTCTTGCGGGTCGGATACGCCGGTGGTGATGACGCCGATCTGCGCGCCATGGGTGCGGATATGCCTCGTCAACATGCGGGTGTCAATGCCCTCGATGCCGGCGATGTTGTTGTCCTTGAGGTACTCATCGAGGGTGGTGGAGGCGCGCCAGTTGCTGGCAACCGGGGAGTTCTCGCGGACGACGAAGCCCTCGACCCACGGCCGCTGAGATTCCATGTCCTCGGGGTTGATGCCGTAGTTGCCCATCTGCGTGTAGGTCATAGTGACGATCTGGCCGCGGTAGGAAGGGTCGGTGAGCACTTCCTGGTAGCCGGTCATGCCGGTGTTGAAGACGACCTCACCGGCAGTCGTGCCCTCAGCGCCGAATGAGTAGCCCTCAAAGAGGGTTCCATCTTCTAGAGCGAGTAGCGCTTTCTTCATGGATGGTTCGCCTTCGTCGAGACATCAGTCAGTGCAGTTGCGAGGGGTCTTCGCCGTGGGCGGGAGGGAATCCTTTGTGCGGGACCGCTAGGCGAGGAGGTGGGCGTCGCGGAAGACGAATTTGCCGGCGACGATCGTGTCGGTGACGCTGGTGTGGAGGATGCAGCCGGCGAAAGGCGTCGAGCGGCCCATCGTGTGAAAGCGATCAGGTTCGACGGTCCATGCGGCAGCCGGGTTGATGATGGTGATGTCCGCAGGGCCGCCGACAGTGAGCTTGCCGGCAGGGAGGCCGAGCAAGGCGGCTGGCGCAGCCGTGAATTTCCCCAAGAGCCACATCCAGTCCTCAGGCGTCTGCGGGGCGAGCACCTCGGCCATCACAGCAAGCGATGTCTCGAGGCCGACAAGGCCGAAGGGGGCCTCGGTCAGGGCGGCGGATTTCTCTGCGGGCGAGTGTGGAGCGTGGTCGGTGGCGATGATGTTAATGGTGTCGCTGCGGACGGCAGCGGTGATAGCAGCAGTGTCATCGGCAGTGCGCAAGGGTGGGTTGACTTTGGCATCGGCCCCGAATTTCAGGACGGCGTCTTGGGTGACGCAGAGGTAATGGGGGGCGGTTTCCATGGTCAGGCGGCCCTGCCATTGGGGAATGGCGGCGGCGATGAGTTCGGCTTCCTGGCGGGTGGAGATGTGGGCGAGATGAAGCCGAGCGCCGCAGTCGCGGAGCTTCAGCCAGTCGGCGACGGCGCGGGTAGTTGCTGCGCGGCTGAGGCCGGGGAGTCGAAGTTTGGCGCTGACCGGGCCTTCGTTGATGATCCCGTCGGCGCTGATTGACTTGTCTTCCGGGTGGGCGATGAAGACACAGCCGGCGTCTGCCGCCTGCAGGAGCGCCTGGCGCTTGAGGTCTGTTGACTGGAGCGGGAAGGCGTCATCAGTGATGGCGACACAGCCGGCGGCGAGCAGTCCGGAGAAGTCAGTGAGTTGCTCCTGACCGTGGCCGACGGTGGCCGCTCCGAGGGGATATACGGCGCAGACAGCGGGCTGTCTGATTCTGCCGATGAGCTGTGCGACGCGGTCGGGCGAGTCTATCGGCGGCGTGGTGTTGGACATGCAGCAGACGGATGTGAAGCCTCCGGCGACGGCGGCGCGAGTTCCGGAGGCGATGGTCTCTTTGTGGGTCTGTCCCGGCTCGCGGAGATGTACATGGATGTCCACGAGGCCAGGTGCGATGAGCCTGTCAGTCGCGTCAATGGTCTCGCCGATCAGGCGGCACTCTGCGGCGGGCGCGCGCTGTTGGATGATGCCGTCGCTTACGGTGAGGTCGGCCCGGCCGGCGAGGCCGGAAGCCGGATCAATGACGGTGCCGCCAGTGAGTGTGAAGCTCTGAGTTGCCATAGGCTTTGCTGTCACAGCAACAGGACCCTCCAAGGGCAAGTGGAGGGTCCTGTCAGATTTCGATCACATGGAGGGCTTACTCCTCGACTTTGACATGAACGTGGGCCGTGCGGCTGAGGCGGCGGCCGGTGCGGTCCTTGACGATGAGTGTGACGACGTAGAATCCCGGCTCGAGGAATGTCCACTTGACCTTGCTGCCGATGGAGTCCTCTCCGATGCCGTCCCAGTCGTCGAAGTCCCAGAGGTACTGGACGCGTGCCTGTCCTTTCTGCTCCTGGGCGACGAACTCGACCTCTTCATCCACTTTGACCATGCGCTGCTCGCCGGCATCGGCGACGATGGGGTCGGTCTCAGAGACGAGCTTGACCGTTGCGACCCAGAACTTCTCTTCGACATCGCCGAAGAGGGCGATGTCCTGGAGCTTCGCTTCGGGGTCCTTGCCTTCGCCGGCGAACTGGTCGAGTGGAATGACCATTGTGTACCAATCTTCGAGGGCGTCTTCGGCACAGAATATGTCAATGGCGCCGGAATCAATCTGGCCCTTGTCGG
>JAUWOG010000559.1 GCA_030612305.1 Armatimonadota bacterium
GAGAAGAGCATAGGGCCATTGAGTGACTGGGCCAGCCTGGCACTGCACGCGCCCCGCGCGTGCAGTGCTGCGACAGGCCCCTCCGGACGGCAACAGCAAACGGCGCACCTCCGTATTCGGCCCCTCCGGAAGGCAAACGGCAAAGGCCCCTCACCCCTTTGATTCCCCTCTCCCGGAGGCCGCCCAGCGGCCTCAGTAGCACGCTCCGCGTGCTTCGGAGAGGGGACGGCAACGCCAAAAGACATAGGACAAAGGCAAACGGCAGAGGCTGTGCGCCTATCGCAGGGCGATGCGGTAGTCGCCCGGCTGCATGGTTACAGTGATCCGGTCGGCGGCGAAGTCCATGTCGAGCACGCGGCCTGCGGTCATTGTGTGGGCACGCTGAGGCTGGAGGCCGCCAGGTAGCTGTCCGCTCACCTGCGTCTCGTCTGCGCCCCAGTTGCGGGCGATGAGGTGGTCGCCGAAGAACTCCAGCGAGGCGCCCTGCCGGTACATCTGGGCGAGCTCCCAGCTAGTCAGGAAATAGATGTCCGGGTGCTCGGAGGTGAGCTTGTCGAAGAAGCACTCGGCCTGGTCGTAACCGTTCTCGGTCTCCTCCTCGATGAAGGAGAGGAAGTTCTTGCGGTGGGAACTGCAGACAGTGGGGAGGCCGTGTTGCCAGTTGTTGAGCGCGGCCTGGGCGGCGGGGATGGCGCCGTTGGCATGATTGAGGTCTCCGGAGCCGAGTGGCTCGAGGTAACAGTTGCGGCTCAGCCAGGTCATGTCAATGTCGGCGCGATGTGTGCCCATGACGAGTTGCTGCTGCGGGTCGGCTGTGCGTGCGTTAGGGACACTGCCCCGGCTCATGCGTACGCGGAGGCCCTGTGCGGCCCAGATTTCTTCGGTTTCGGGTCCGGCATCGCTGTTGACACCGCATCTGGGCGCGCGACCGAAGAGCTTCTCCATGCGGCGGATAGCGGGGACGATCCACTCGGCCTGCTGCTCGGGCGTCATGTCTTCGTACTCAGGGCGGCGCTCCTCACACTGGAACATCTGGTACTCGAAAAGCGTGGCCGCCTGCGGAGAGCCTGCGCGCACCGCCTGGAGCCACTTGTGGGGCTGGGCATGGTGGAGGCGGGTGTGGAACTCCGGCAGCCAGACACCGCGTGTCATGCCCTCCCTGGCCTTGGTGAGGATATCGGTATGCTGCCAGCGGCCGGGCACGCCCTCATCGAGGAAGATGTCATGATACTGAGCTAGGTCGCTCTCGATGATCTTGTCATAATCGGGATTGGCCACTGCGTAGCATGGGGTGAAGACGACCGGCCGGCCATCGCGACCGTGGTAGCGCTCCAGGAACCGGAAGAGACGCTCCATGTCGTCAGGCGTTTCGAGGCCGCCGGCGACCCAGCCGCTAAGCCGCTCGAAGTAGTCCTGGACCACGTCAAGCTGCCGGACCTCTGCGAAGGTCTGACGGTCCGGGCACCATGAACATATCCCCCAGTCGTCGCTTTCAATGACGAGGACTTTCCGGGAAGTCCAGTCAACGTCCATCGCGTTGCCTCCGTCCATTGGCACCAGGCTGGCACTGCGGGTGCGATGAGTATTCGCCGTCCCACCTGCAGCGGCCTCCTGAGGAGAGCGTCCCGGCAGGAAGACAGACGCGAGGATAAGGCGCTTTGCGCCGGATTCGGCGGCGAGGCTCGGACTGCACAGGGCGGTTTGACAGCAAGACGGAGGTGGTGCTACCATAGTGGAGAGACAGCCTGTGCCGCTCGATCGGGCCACAGGCTCACTTGTTTTCACGCCTCGCATCGGAGACCCGGCTAATGGCTGAGGAAACACTTGCTGACCTGCCCGATGACATTGAGGACGGCCTGAAGGTGTTCTGCGGGTCGTCGCACCCGCAACTGGCTAAAGACATCTGTGGCTGGCTCGACATCCCCCTGGGGGAGACGCTGATAGACCGCTTTCCCACGGATAATATCTACGTTCAGATCAGGGAGAACGTGCGCGAGAAGGACGTGTTCGTGGTGCAGACGGCGGCGGCGCCGGTATCGGAGCACCTGATGGAACTGTTCCTGATGATTGACGCGCTGAAGCATGCCTCGGCGCGGCGCGTGACGGCGGTCATGCCGTACTATGCCTATGTGCGGTCTGACAAGAAGGACGCGCCGCGGATATCGGTGGCGGCGCGTCTGATTGCGGACCTGCTGGAGGCGGCGGGGGCGGACCGGCTGCTGACGATGAACCTGCACTCGGAACAGATACAGGGCTTTTTCCAGGTTCCCGCCGACCACCTGACGGCGGTGCCGCTGCTGTGCGACTACTTCGCACCGATACTGGGAGACAACAATTTCGTCGTCGTATCCCCCGACGCAGGCAGCGCAAAACGTGCCGGTCGCTACGCGGAGCGGCTGAACCTGCCGCTGGCGATCGGGGACAAGCGGCGTAGCAGCGGCGGACACGATGTCAAGATTGACCACGTCGTCGGCGATGTCGAGGGCAAGAACATCATGATCTTCGATGATGAGATCGCCACCGCGGCCTCGATGATGGAGCTAGTCACGTGCCTCAAAGAGAAATACAACGTGGGCAAGATCTATGCCGGCGCAGCGCACGGCGTGCTGGTCGGACCGGCGATTCAGCGGATCGCGGAAGCTGAGATCGAGCAGGTGGTGGTGACCGACAGCCTGCCACTGCCGCCGGAGAAGCAGCACCCGAAAATCGTGCAGGTGTCAGTGGCGAAGCTGCTGGCTTCGACAATCTGCGCGATCCACACCGGGGCGTCAGTCAGCGCGCTGTTCCGGTAGAGGGGCAGTCGTCCGGTGATGGATGGCGTG
>JAUWOG010000471.1 GCA_030612305.1 Armatimonadota bacterium
ATATCAGGGCATGGCGACACCCTCTGCAGGAGCCCGCGCGCTGGCGAAGCTGCGGGCCAACAACTCCGACATCACAGGTGCGGCGCTGGTGACTGCCGACGGCTTCCCCATCGAGGCCGACACGGCGTCCGGCATTGATGAGGAGAGCCTCGCGGCGATGGCTGCCGACCTGCTGGCCCGCGCCTCACGCAGCAGCGAGGAGTTCGGCAATGGAAAGCTCAATGAGCTCTATGCCCAGGGCGCCGGCGGTTATCTCATCGTCGTCCGCGTCGGGGCTGCCCAGGTCCTCGCCTGCCTGGCGTCCTCCGATGCTACCATCGGTCTGCTGCTGCGCGATGTCCGCGCCGCCGCCGAGGAGTCTGCATAGCGCCGCAGGGGCTGAGCGCCGCCTGACCGCGCTGAGCTCTTGGCTGGCGGCTATTCTTGACACCGCAGCCCATTTAGGCTAAGCTTCAGCGTACTTGTAGTCCTGCGGCCCTCTGCGAGGGCCTCGTATCACAATCCTGCGAAGTTGAGGTGATGTAAGATAGCGCGAAGCAAGGGCTATCGGGTGAATGAGCGCATCCGCGCTCCCGAAGTTCGAGTGATAGACAACGAGGGAAACCAACTTGGGATCATGGCTATCGCTGAGGCACAGGAGGTTGCCGGCGAGGCCGGGCTTGATCTCATCGAAGTGGCTCCGGACGCCCAGCCGCCCGTCTGCCGCCTGCTCGACTGGGGCAGATTCCGCTACGAGCAGAAGAAGAAGACCAAGGAAGCGCAGAAGAAATCCAAGCAGGTCGAGGTCAAGCACATCCGCGTGCGCCCTAACACCGATGATCATGACATCGCCTTCAAGACGCGCAACGCAATCAGGTTCCTCAAGAAAGGCAACAAGGTCAACTGCACGGTCATATTTCGCGGCCCGGAGCTCCGCCACAAGGACATCGGCCGCGACCAGTTACTCCGCATAGCCGAGGGCTGCGCGGAGTTCGGCGAGATCGAGACACCGCCTCACATGGAAGGCCGTCGCATGTTGATGCTCATGACAGCCAAATCCGACAAATAGAGGAGTTCGTCAGTCGTGGGAAAGGGCAAGACCAAGAAAGCAGCAAAGAAACGCTTCAAGATAACCGCCAGTGGTCGTGTGTTCCGTCGCAGCACCAAACGCAACCACTTGCTGGAGAAGAAGTCGCGCAAGAAGAAGCGCCAGTTGAGCAGGCCCGTCGAGGTTACCGGACGGCAGCGCCGAGCGATACGTGAACTGATGCCCAACGGATAGCTGAACCGACACACCACCCCGACAACACACCGCCAGACCGGTTGCCGGGCAGGGGCGCACAGTACGATACTGTGCGTCTTATCTGTCGCCGCCTCCGCTCAGAACGGCTGTGGCAGGCACGAGGCTACCGGACCAGGAGAGGATAGATCGTCATGCCGAGAGTGAGACGAGGCCCGCTTACCAGGCGGCGCCATAAGAAAATACTCAAGCAGGCCAAGGGCTTTGTCGGCGGCCGTTCGAGGCTCTTCAAGACCGCCAAGGAAACGCTCATGCGCGCGGGCAACTATGCCTATCGCCATCGCCGCCTGCGCAAGCGCGATTTCAGGCGGCTCTGGATCGCCCGCATCAATGCCGCCGCCCGCTTCAACGGGCTCAACTACAGCCGCCTCATCAGCGCCATGAAGAAAGCCGACATCCAGGTCAACCGCAAGATGCTCGCCGAGATGGCCGTCTCGGACCCTGATGGCTTCCAGGCGGTCATGGCCGAAGCCGGCGTCCTGCCGAGCTAGCCCCGGTGCCGTTGCCTTTGCCGCCCGCCGTTCGGAGAGAGGCCATGGCCCCCCTCGCGTAGGTCAGGCTTCCAGCCTGACTCGCTTGCCATCATCTGGACGTATCGTGTGCGCGTCCAGCGCAACTATTCCCACATCCGAAAGCCTTGCCGGCCATGACCCTCATCCGCAGCCCGCACAACCAGCACGTCAAGCTCTACCGCTCGCTGCTGCAGAAGAAGGGCCGGCAGGAGTCCGGGCTCTGTCCGCTCGAGGGTGTCCGGCTCATCGAAGCGGCCCTTGACAACGGCGCGCGCCTCTCGTCCCTGTACGTCTCTGATGAGCTGATAGCGGATGAGCGCGGCCGGGCGCTGGTCGAGCGCGCTGCCCGCGAAGGCCTCCCTGTGCTGCAACTCTCCGCCGATGTCTTTGTCGGCATGACCGACACCCAGCATCCACAGGGCCTCGCCGCGACTGCACACATCGAGACCCGCACACTCGCCGACATGGCCCTGCCGACCACCGCCACATACCTCTGGCTCCACGAACTCCGCGACCCCGGCAATCTCGGCACCATCTTCCGCAGCGCCGCAGCATTCCACGTGGACGGCATCATCCTGCTCGGCCACTGCGCGGACATCTACAACCCGAAGGTAATCCGCGCCTCCAGCGGCGCTATCTTCGCCGTGTCAGCCGCCGCCGCATCATGGGATGAGGCACGCAGATGGGCTGAGGACAACGATGTCGGCATCGTCGCCGCGGCCCTTTCGGCACCGGCTCTCTGCCATGATGTCAGCTATCCCGCGCGCGCGGCGCTGCTCATCGGCTCAGAGGCCCACGGCGTGCCTGACGAGGTATTGACAGGTGCACAGTTGCAGGTTAGGATACCGATGTCGGACCGGGTAGAATCACTCAATGCCGGAGTTGCCGCCGGCATTTTGCTGTACGAAGTCTGGCGACAACGAGCGTCATAAGACAGAGGGTGTGACGGAGAAAAGTAGGCGCCGGGGCCGCACGACCAGCTTGACGAAGCGAGTCCCATCGGCGTAGTCATGTGGACGCGCTATTTCCTCAAGAAGTGAAAACCATGTGTGGTGGCGGCGCGGTTGGGGAGAAGGAGGAATTGCCGTGGCCGTAACCAAACGCATTGCTAAGCGACTGTCGTCTGCCCTCAAGCAATTCCAGCCAATCATCAAGAACGCCCGCGCCAGAGACCTAAACGAATCAGATACTGTTACCATCGTCACAGATATGCTCAGTGATGTCTTCGGCTATGACAAGTACGCCGAGGTCACATCCGAGTATGCCATCCGCAGTAGCTATTGTGACCTCGCCATCAAGATCAAAGGCCGGCTCGCCCTTCTCTTGGAGATCAAAGCCATCGGCACAGACCTCAAGGACACTCACACCAAGCAGGCTGTGGACTATGCCGCCAACGAGGGCACCGAATGGGTGATCCTCACCAATGCCGTGACTTGGCAGGTGTTTCACATCACCTTCGCTCAACCCATAGATGCGGACCT
>JAUWOG010000729.1 GCA_030612305.1 Armatimonadota bacterium
GGCTTTGACGCCGTGGAGATGCCGGGGGCGTTTCTGGCCGCTCTCAATGCCATCGCCGCCCTGCCTGCGGCGGGTCCGTCGGCAGAGCCGCCGCAGTACACCTGCAAGAAGATGCAGCCGGCCTGGGCCTCCGAGGGCTTCGAGCCCGGGCCGATGCCGCTGAAGATAGCAGCCATCACATGCGACCAGCCGACCGGCTCGAAGGGCCCCGTGGACAAGCTGATTGACGGGGAGTCGAGCGGGTCCCAGACTTCGGCGATGTGGCGGGCAGGAGTGACGCCGACTATCGCCCTGGAGTTGCCGGCGCAAAGGCATATCACCGGCGTGCTGCTGCGCGAGTGGCACATGAGCGAAGGCTGGGATATCGGCTCGCGCAAGCTGCAGATCAGCAGCGACGGTTTCAAGGATGATGTGCGCACGATAGAGGGGCCGTTCGAGGATGTGGGGCGGACGGTCTTCGGCGGGAATATCAATACGTTGATGAGGGTGGAGGTAGGGCAGAAAGCCAGGCAACTGCGATTGGTCGTCTCACCGGCGCGGGAAGACAGCACGGTCTATCTGGCGGAGATAGATGTTCTGGGGACCGAGCCGGGCGTAGTGCCGGACATCACCGCCGTCGCAGCCGGGGACCTCGACGGCGACGGCAAGCGGGAGTTCGTAGCCGCGTCCGGAGGCGGCGGCATCGTCGCAGTCGGCGCAGACGGCACCAGGCTATGGGACTTCGAAACCGGCGATGGCGTCCGCATCAACGCGCTGGCGTGTGCAGATGTCAATGGTGACGGCAGGGACGAGGTCATCTATGGAGCGAACGGCGAGCGGCTGGGTCTGGTCTCGGCCGAGGGCCAGGAATTGTGGCACGTCAAGCCGCCGCAGTTCCGTGGCATCAGGTCAGATGTCATCACCGTGCTGGCGGCCGATGTCAATGGCGATGGCCTGCCCGAGGTCGTCTGTGGCTGCCGGAACTGGATGTACTTTGCGTATGACAAGGACGGGGAGACGGTGTGGGAGAATGTCATCTACGCCCACTCGGCGACCGTCAGCCATGCGGATGATTTCGACGGTGACGGCCTGCCGGAGATCGTCGGAGGCAACGCTTACTACACGCTGAACATCATTGACAATGACGGCAAGCGCTTGCTGAACGCCGGCAGGTTCGGCCCGGAGCAGACCGCCGTATCCTCTGCAGATGTTGACGGCGACGGGTTGCCGGAGGTACTGATAGGCACCGACGGCGGGGAGCTTTTGTGCTTCAAGGCCGATGGGACGAAGCTGTGGGAGATCAGCCTCGGGGATAAAGTGACCCGTATCGCGCCGGTTGATCTGACGGGGGACGGCGCGGCGGAGATCGTGTGCTCAGCCGAGAGCGCCAATGTCTTCGCGCTCGGTCGCGATGGGAGCGTCCTGTGGCGGCGGGCCCTGCCGGACGGCGTTGGCGACATGCTGGTAGCGCAGGGAGATGACGGGCCGCTGGTAGTGGCGGCTGCCGGTGAAGCGGGTGTAATGGTGCTCGACGCGAAGGGCGAACTCGTCGCTCAGGGCCTCGTGGAGGGGAGGGCGGCATCCCTGGCGCTGTCCGGGACGCGGATCGTGACCGCGACCTCGAAGGGCACGCTGAACAGCTTTGATGTGGCGGGCCTGTAGCGAGTGCAGCTCATGTAAGCCAGATAGGCGAGGCCCAAGCCATGTGTCCGTCGGCCTGCTTGACGCGCACGTAGTAGAAGCAGAAGCGGCC
>JAUWOG010000761.1 GCA_030612305.1 Armatimonadota bacterium
GCAGCCCAGGTTGATGAAGGCGGGATGGTCGGGGTCGAGCGACTTCAAAGCTCCGTCGTTCTCCTGATGGCCCAGGGGAGCCGGCGAGGGGGTCAGATCGCTTCCTGCAATCTGACGATGATCTCCGCTATCTGCCGACGGTAGTCATCGTACTTCTCCGGCGGCCAGATACTGTCCGTGTGGCAGTTCAGGCCGCGATCGTCATATTCGTGCAAGTCAATGACTGCGTCGTCGCGGATAGTTTGCAGCACTTCTTCGGCTTGGGCTGCGAGCTTCCTGGCGGCATCGGGGCCTTGCTCACGCGCCTTGGCGATGGTCTGCTCCAACGTATAGGCGTACCGGAAGTCGTCTATGCCCTCGCGCAGTCCCTCCCACTCAATGGTCGGGATGGGCCCCCCCTCGCCGGGATATGTGGCGCACCAGTCTATGCCATCCAGATCGTTGTACGGATCTCCGCTAGGATACTGGTAGGCCCAGTAGTACTGCCCGGTGGTGCCCGTCTTCCAGAAGAAGAAGCCGCCCTTGAAGCGCATGACGTCCGGGTACTCGCGACAGGCATTGGTGTACCACCAGTAGAGATCGCCGCTATCGGCGGCAGCTTGGCGCACCTTTTGCGGCTCAAAGCCGCCGCTAAGAGAGAGGGTGTGACAGCGCACATCGAGCCACGGGTCCAGGTACTCAGCCGTGTCGAACTGGACCGTGATATAGGTGCGGGCTCCCGGAACCTGCTTGATCGCCTCGCAGAGTGTACGTGCTTGCTCCTTTCGCTCACCGTGCCACGGTTCGTCGCGTGGATACCAGAGGACCTCTGGCAGACCGCGTTCGGCAAAGTGCGCCATGGCATGCTCCACGAACACTTTCACCTGCTCGAAGTGCAGGTCGCTGCCAAAGTCTGTTTGTATCGGTGGGAAGTTGTAACCCCAGGGGATAGGATTCGTAAGGCCCTCCTGCTTCAGCAGTTCCAGCGTTTGCGTGATGACGGTCAAATCAAACTGGTATTCCCCATTCTCGCCGAGCGACATGGACGCAGGTGCCGAGAGAGCAACCGAGTTCATTCCGTGCTCCCGCATGTCCCGAAGCTGCGCAACGATCTGCTCTTGTGAAGGCGCGCCGCCGCGCCAGGGGCCCCAGTACATTCCGAAGTTGTAGTCCTCAGGACGCTGGAGCTTTATCGGCAGAACCCGCAGTTGCAGCTCTAGCTGCCGGGTGCCGCCCCGTTCGGACTTGATGGCGATACTCCCTGTGTACTGCCCTGGCGTAGCCTCCTCCGGCACATGGATGCTGATCCACCACTGGCGCGTGCTGCTCTCTCCGAGCTTGATCGTGTCAGAGGCCTCCAGGAGCTCAGGCATCGCCATGTATTGCTTGGCAAAGTCCGCGCCCTTCTGGCCGGGAATCTGGCGCCATTGTTTCACCGTGCGAATGTCTATATCGTCCACGGCGATGCTCGCGCCGTTCGGGCCACTCAGCTCGCTGACACTGAGCGTGCACTCGCCCACCTCACGCAACGGATATACCGCCACCGTCACAGGCTCGTACTCACCG
>JAUWOG010000288.1 GCA_030612305.1 Armatimonadota bacterium
CACAAGAGCGCACGCGAGCCCATCGCAGCCGAGGACCTCGAGACGTCGGGCATCGCCGTGGCCGCCGGCTCTATCGCTCTCCTGGTCACCGGCTGGGGCGCGAAGCTTGGCTACACGAAGGAATGGGTATTCGACTCGCCCTGGCTGCGCGAGGACGGGGCTGGCTGGCTCATCGAGCGGGGCATCGCCGGCGTCGGCATTGACCACATCAGCATCGCCGGCATGGAGGAAGAAGACGACTACGCCACCCACCAGGCACTGGCCCGGGCGAGCAAGTGGGTCGTCGAGAACCTGACCTTCCCGGACGAGATCTTCGACCCGGTCGAGTGGTTCATCGTCGCCTTGCCGCTGCCTCTGCAGGATACCGCCGGAGCCCCGGCACGCGTCGTAGCCATCGAGCTATCCTCATAGCCCGAATAATTCACCACCGCGTGGCTCGGCCCATGAGGACGCGTAGCGTCCTCCCCTGCGCCAAGCGCGAGCCAGAGCGGAACTAACATCACATTGGAGGTTGGACAAATGAACAGGAGAGCCTCTGCAAAAAGTCCATTGACCTGGCTGCTGCTAATTGGGTTGGCTTGTCTTTTCTGGAGTGATGCAGTAGCGTCAGATGAATTGCCGGTTCCAGTGCGTAACACGTTGGACCAACTCATGGCCTCTTTTTTCGGGATTGGCGGGCTCTCGTTGAGTCCCCACATGATGCAGATAGAGATAGAGAGAAACAGCGCCCAGATGCGTACCATTGTGACCTACAGTAACTCCTCAGATAGGAATGCGGACACGCTGGGCGATTACCTCTGTGCTTCGCTAGCCGAGTATGCGGAGCGTTTCAAGCCGGGCACGGAGATAGACGAGCAGACGCTCAGTGCACGATCCTATGTCCAGGGCACACAGCCGGACTATGGGCTGGCTATACAAGCATACCTGCTATTGGAGGTGGCCAGGCAAAAGAAATCCGCACCGTTTACCAGAAGAGCGCTGAGTACCCTCTACGATGTGGTGCTCGCCGACTCCTACTTCGCAGAGAAACTCACTCTATATAAGCACCCAGACCACTCCGACTACATAGCTCGGGAAAAGAGAGAGTTCGGCGGCTCTGGGACAAACCTGGGAGCGGAGATTGCCTGGTGCTGCGAGCAGTTCATGGTGCGGGCATCTCAGTTCAATAGACCCCGCATACCGGAGCCTGGGATGGTAGTGATCGCGGACTACTGCCGGTGGCGCAAAGACACCTTGGCGATATGGGGGAGTCCCCATTATCGTGATCTTGACTTGTCCCAGCGGCACAGAACCATGGCGTATGTGAAGAAGTTGGTAGCGGCCCTTGCGCCCGATCAGCAGGACTAACCACGACATCAAGCTGATCTCGCACCTTTCAGTGGCTCATGGTTGCCTTGCCGCTGCCCTTGCAGGACACCGCCGGAGCACCGGCACGCGTCGTCGCCATCGAGCTATCGTCGTAGGCCGATGATCGCAGGTAGAACAGGGAGGATGTCATAATGCCCGCAATCAACTTCCGCCTGGATGGCAAGGTCGTGATGGTCACCGGCGCGGGCCGAGGTATCGGCAGGGCCATCGCCATCGCCTGTGCGCAGGCCGGAGCGGACATCGTGCTCATCAGCCGCACGCGCGCGCAACTCCAGGACACGGCGGCACAGGTCCAGCAGGCCGGGCGCGAGACCCTCATACAGGTCTTCGATCTCTGCGACCTGAGTGCTCACGCAGACGCCGTCGCCGAAGCCGTCCGGCACTTCGGCCGTCTTGATGTCCTGGTCAACAACGCCGCCACCAACGTCTATCGCGACTTCATTGACGTGCCCGAAGACGAATTCGACACGATCATCGGCACGAACCTGAAGGCGCTTTTCTTCATCAGCCAGGCCGTCGCCCGCAAGATGATCGAGCTTGGCAATGGTGGCAAGATCATCAACATGGCATCGGCGATGGCCCTGGTCGGCGGCGAGAAGCGCGCTGTCTATTGCGCCACCAAGGGCGGCGTGCTGCAGCTCACCAAGACCATGGCCATCGAGCTGGCCGAGCACAACATCCAGGTCAACGCCATCGCCCCCACCTTCATCCGCACCGAGCTCAATGCGCAAGCCTTCGCCGATGAGGATTTCTACAGCGAGATCGTCCGCCGCATCCCCGCTCATCATGTCGGCGAGGTCGAGGATGTCGCCGGCGCGGTCGTCTATCTCGCCTCACCGGCAGCCGACTTCGTGACCGGCCACTGCCTCTCGGTGGATGGCGGCTATGTGGCCTGGTGAGCCTCGTCGGCGATCTCTGCGAGCAACTCTGCGTATAGGCAGTTGCAGTCCGCCCCACACGGCTTGGCTACATGGCGCCCGCAACGGTGATATCTATGCTCTCGATGACTTCGCCGCCGACCTCGATCTCAGCAGCATAGGAGCCTACCGGCCAGCCGGCGTCTGGTGCGGTGAATTCATAGTGCACCGTGGATTCCTCGGCTGGAGCCTCGATGTCTGTACTCACAACCTCATGGTCCCGAATGACCGTGCCCTTGGCGTCTTTGACATCCAGCGCCATGAGCCGGCCCGTCACGATGGCCCCCGCTTCCAGGCCCGTTACGCCGGCCTCCACGTGCATCGAGGGCGTCTCAGGCGCAAACTCCGTCGTCTGGCTCGTAACCGTGTCACCATCGTATTCGTCGCCGACCTTGAGCACCACAACCTTCGGGCCGCCGGCGGATTCCACCTCGACGTCTGTGGGTGCGGCCAGCGGGGGCGCTTCCACAGCCGGAGTCGTGTCCCCGTCCACATCGCCGATCTGGCAGGAGCAAGAACCCAGCACAACAACCATGGCGCACAATACCAAAGCTATTCCCACCTGTCTCATTGCTCTTCTCCTTCTCGTGTTCCGTGCTATGCTGCGCACTGTCCCAACAGCCCGTGCCCGCGAACCGGCGTGCGTGCGACTGTGATTACACTCAGTTTCGCTTCCCACCACGAACACACCTGCCAAAGGTGAGACTTGCCGGAGACTTACCCGTTGCGGGCCTCAATCATGCCTTCCGGTAGCTGACCCCCGGGCGCCAGATCAGCTTGTGTTCCCCAGTGTGCTTGTGAAGCGGGAAGAAGACGTATGTCGCCGTCTGCGTAGCCGCATCATACTCAAAGCCCGGCTCATCCCTCACAACGATCCTCGTACCTCTGTCAACCTTCTCGACCTCCTCCACCGTGTAGCCCCGGGTGAACCCATCGCCATGGTCGAGTATCAGCACTGCGCCTGCCGGTGGGCCGACATCGCTCCAGTCGGCATCAATCACAAATGCCCCGCGCGCATCGAAGCGTTCCACCTCCAGCAGCTTTGCTTCCTGTGTCGGCTGCGGCTGCAGGCTGAGGCTGCCATAGCTCAGCGTTCCCGACGTATAGGCTGCGATGACTTCGCCGTCGTTGCTGATGCGCAATTGGCTCAGCGGCCCGTTCATGGCGAACTCGGTCTCGCCATAGGCGCCGGTCAGATCACTGGCATACAGGCCGATGATGTCCACGAACTCATCCGTCGTGATGAGCAGCACCGTACCCTCGCCCGAACTCGCCAACACCTGCACGGATGATACTTTCCCGTTCCCGGCGGCAACCGGCTCGATGACGGATACGAACGTGTTCGGCTCGTCTCCGGCCTCGCGACGGATCATCACATACGGGCGCTTGTACTTGTCCAGCTCATCGTCTTCTTCCTTGGCCGGACGCACCTGCGGGTTGGTCCCCGTGTACAGTCTGTCCCCGGCTTCCGTCAGCAGGTGAACGTGGGTCGCAAGAGGCGAATCATCATAAGCGAAAATCGCCTCCTTCATGCCCGCCTCCGGCGTAGCGACCGCATTATCCCACAGGAAGCCGTATGCGTATCCCATATCTCTGGCGCGGCCGATGAAATTCTCTCCGGTCGGCGCCTCCCACTTGGCCCCCTCGGGCAGCATCGTCTCAACAGGCTCTGTGGCGATCGGCCCGGTGTCCGGCGCTACCACGGCCAGCTTCTGGGCACGATCCGCGCTGCCGTGGACGAAGTAGTCGTGTTGCGTCCCGCCCTCCACGATAAACGTGTCCACCACGTAGGCAGTCGTCCCATCAATGCCGATCATCGCCAACTGTCGCTCGTACCGGCTCACTCTATCCGGATAGACGTTGGCATTCTCGGCCCTTACTACCTGCATGTTCGGGTTCGCCGCATCGAAGAAAAGCAGACTGCCGTCAGATGGAGGGTTGGAACCCGCGTACTGATTCTCGCAATCAACAACAACCGTATTGTGGCTCACAGTTGCCACCCGCCACGGCGCGTACTTCGTGTGTGTATAGCCTACATCGGAGAGCATCTCTTCCCCGGCGGCGAACATGAGCATACTCAGCCCGTCGTAATGCGTGTGGCCGTATCCGCCGGACCAGGTCAGATGCACCTGCATTTGACTCTCGCCCTCGCCGCGCCCCAGGATCGCATGACCCAGGTGCGACAGCAGGACCGGCGTCGAGGCCTCGCGCGCCTTGCTGCCCGTGCTCGGCCATGTATCATGCACCGGCCCCCGCCGACCGTTCGGC
>JAUWOG010000084.1 GCA_030612305.1 Armatimonadota bacterium
GACATCGCCCGCCCGTATATCGCATTCGAGCCGGGACGCCGCCAATCATTTGTGTCCCCCGACCACATGGCCACGGTGTAGCCCATCGAGTTGACCACTCTCCGCACTCGCGAGTTCTGCGCACCGTATGGCGGCCGGAAGTAGTGGGCCCGGCCCTCCATCACCGGCTCTACCACCGCCTCCCACCGCTTGATCTCTCTCCGCATCGCCGCCTCCGACAGCTTCGTGAAGTCCGGGTGCGACCAGCTATGACACCCGAGCTCATGCCCACCGGCGACTGTCTGATGCAGCACCTCCGGGTATTTCCGGGACCACCCGCCGAGCACGAAGAAAGTCGCGTGCGCGTTGTGCTTCGCCAGAACCTCCAGTATCTTCGGTGTGTACTTCGTGTTCGGGCCGTCATCGAAGGTCAGCGCCAGCCGCTTCCGCCTGCCCGGTACACCTCCATGCACCGGCGACAGGCCAGCCAGGTGGATGCCGGCTATCTTCCCGCTGACCTTGCCGCGCCACACATACTTGATGCCGCCGACCCCACTCGCTCTCAGCCAGGGAAGCCGTTTGACGCCCTTACCTGTCGCGACCTCCAGAGTGATGAAGCTCGCTACCTGCCGCACAGGTTCACTCCGGTTGCCCCCCGCATTTATCTCGACGACATCCCCCGGCCCGACCAGTGTATCGGCGGACACAGCCACATTGTTGATGACAAAGACGGGCGGCCTTCCCGCACCTCGCTTCAGCACCGCTCCCGTGACATCCACGAGATCCCCCTGCACCTGGGAAACGCCTAATCGCGAGGCGCAATCGGCTACAGTCAGCGCCTTCAGCATCGGCATCGCCCGCCCATTGACCGTCGCCTGCCGCAACGCCGCGACAACAGCCAGGACCAGGCTCACCGCCGCCACTGCACAGAGCACCCGTGCCGCTGCTTTGCGGCGGGCATCCTGCGTGCTCGAGTAGCGGCGCTCTTGTCTATCGGCGCCCTCCCGAACGCTCCTTGCTGTGTCGGTGCCGGTGTCTGTCATGACATTGCTCATATCACGGGCGGCCATATCGCCGCTGGGTATATCGCCGCCAGCCATATCACGGGCAGGCAAAGGAAAACCCCCGGCCGCTCGCGACAGGGGGTGGTAATCGCTTGGATACTCAGACTGCCTGGCGTTGCAGTCGTCCTCACACAGTCACCTCCGCGCCCCTCTCAGGGCGAGAAGCTGACAAGCGCACGGTTCTGCAAATCGTTCCAGTCAACATGCACGCCGAACAGGTCGCACATCGGCCGGACCGGCACGTACGTCCGGCTCTCCTTACGGATCGCCGGGCGTCCGAGGCTCTGCTTATTCCCGTCAACGTAGATGCGCGAGCTACCGGGGATAATCCTCACCACCATATTGTTCCGGTGGACCTCGATGTAGTTCCGGCTCGGTCCCCAGACGATGCCGCCCCCGATATGCCGCATCAGATCCGTCAGAGTGATATAGACTCTGCCCCGGCGCAAGAAGCCGTGCTTCTCCAGGTCCGCCTCGCGAGCGTTGAACCACACGATCTCGCGCAGAATGATCTTCCGTTGCACCTTGAAGAAAGCCGGGCCCGTCGTCCGACTCTGCTTGAACAGCGACTGATTCGTCGTGTTGTAGATATGCAGCGGAATCGTCCCCGTGGAAGCCAACAGCATCTGCCCATCGGTGCAGTCAATACGCAACTGATGCTTGCCCTCTTCCAGCTTCGTCGTGTCCAGGATATACTCGGGCATGCTCAGATCCGACATGAACTTCGTCTGCCCGTCAATGACAACGCTGCAGATGCCCTCAGGCATCTCAGCGGATGGCCGGAGCACTAACTCTCCGCGAGCGGCGGCAAAGGAGCCCATCTTCACCACCGGGTACGGCGAATCGATGGTTATACCCCACTGGCTCCCTGCCGAAACAGTCACCGTGTTTGCACCGGCCACCACGGACAGTGCAATTAGTGCTATAATGGCCGCATACAGCATCAGTCTTCCCATCAGCCCGAGCACCTCTTCTCGGCTCATACGCCCGCCGTGAACTATCTGCAACTATCCCATAGACTATAGCACAGGCTTTTCGGCCAAGTCAACGAAACCGCACGCCTTGCCCGCCCCAACGCCACATCAGTCCGTGCAGAATCAATCCCACGGCGCAGACGCCCTTCGTGCCAAAATGAAGACATCCTCAACCATACAATGATCCCACTCCGCGATAGTCTCAGGTCCCGCTCAACACCGTATGTCAATATCGGCATCATCGCCACATGCGTCATCGTCTTCGCTCTCCAGTTGGGCAGCAAAGACCAGTTGCTCAGTTGGGCGTTCGTCCCGGCCTACCTCATCAGCCTGGAGGCCTGGCAGACCTACGGCGTCGTCCCCATCCTCCTTTCCGGCTTCACCTCCATGTTCATGCACGGCGGCTTCCTCCACCTCGCCTTCAACATGCTCTTCCTCTGGGTATTCGGGGACAATGTCGAGGACCGCATGGGACACGGCCGCTACCTCGTTTTCTATTTGCTCTGTGGCGTACTGGCAACGCTGCTCCACACCCTCGTCAGTCTCTTCGCCAACACGCCGATGATCGGTGCCAGTGGCGCCATCGCGGGTGTGATGGGCGCCTATATTATCATGTTCAGACATGCGACAGTCCGCGCCTTGGTGCCCATCTTCATCATCTTCACCATCGTGGACCTCCCCGCAGTCCTCTTCATCGGAATATGGTTCGTCTTCCAACTGCTCTCTGCGGTTGGCTCGATCGGGATCCAGAGCGGCATTGCTTTCTGGGCTCATGTCGGCGGCTTCCTGGGCGGCTACTTCTTCTGTAAGGCCTTTGTCGGCAAGCCGCGCCGCCCTCGGCCCCCGAGAGTAGTTGACCTCCGCATAAACTAACCCGGACAATCCATCAAACGCGCGGCTATCCACGCCGAGTCGCCTTTTACCGTCGCCTTTCATCCCCCCTTCACCCATCCTCCTCTGGCCGCCCCAATTCCTCCCATATCTCCGCCCGCGTCATCCGGTACATCGAATTATCCGGATACTGCGCGACCGCGAGACCATAATTCTCCGCAGCCTTCTCCAGGTTCCCCAGCACGCGCCAGGCATTGCCACGCAGCGCATACACATTCTGCAGCCCGGGCGCGAGTTCATCGGCCCTATCGAAATCGTCTATCGCTTGCCGGTAACTCTCCTTGCGCATGAAGCCGACACCGCGCGCGAGATACGCCTCGGCGAAATCCGGGTCGCGCAGAATCGCCAGACCCAGACTGCCGATCGCCGCATCAAGCTGGTTCATGCCCATCTGATCCACGCCGAGTTGATACGCCTCCCGCGCCGCATCCTTGTCCATCGTCATTCTTCCGCTTTCTCTCTCTTGATCCCCGTCGGGCACTGCGGGCACAGCGTCTGCGCGAGTGTAAACGCACCGCCGACGACATCTGCCGCCCGCATCAAGTGAATGTCGGCATCTCCGATCTTCCCGTCCTCGATCTGGTCGCGGCTCCGCATATAGCCCTCGAGTGCCTCCCATTCAATCAGGCAGGGACCATCGCGCCACAGTCCGCTTGCCACCTCCACGACATGCCCCAGAGCGTCCACGATCTTCCGCCTCCGACCCCGGGGAGCGAGGCAATGACAATGAGCCATCACCTCGCCGACATGCGCCGCCGTATTCGAGTTCATCTCCGCGCCCAGCAGCAACACCCAGCCTCCCCAAATCGCGAGCTTACCCAGGGGCGACTGGTGGCTGAAAGTCCCGGCCTCCAGATGCCCTTCAACGAGTCGGTCGGCCAGGAAGCCGATCGCCGCATACGGGTGTGTCGGGTCCGTGCTGCGACGCGCTTCCGGACGCTTCCGCAGCGCCTCCGTCACTGCGCCATTGGTCGAGGGCGTCGTCCTGATGTCATAGATTCTCGCGTGCCCGTGGTTGAAGGTCGGCACCATCACTGTGCCTTCCGGCCCGACCGTCTCAAGCAGCGCATCCACAACAGTATCGGCTCCTCCCTCGACATGGCCGAAGGCGGAAAGCGAGCTGTGCACGTGTACGAGACAGCCCTTCCTGACTCCCATCTCAGCCAGCCCGCTCACGATGTCTTCTTTCCTCACCAGCGTCCTTCCCGTCGCATCGCGCATCGCGTCACCACCATCTGCAGGAATAATCCTGCCCCTTGTTTCTCAGCCCACCCATTCCTGACCTGCACGCCCCGCCCACATCCGGACCCATCTCTGACTCGGCTCGCGAATAATGCTCCTCGGGAGGTACACAACAGCCGACAGCGAATCCTATCCCAACGCACTGACGGCTTTACATATCCAGCCCCTGGAGGCAGCCGAAGCCATGGACAGATGGATATCCCGTCCGGACGACGTTGACGCCCTCATCGCGCAGTGGTCAGAGCAGTTCCCGCGCTACTTCAAGGCCGAGGCAAAGACCCAGTACAGCGGGCGTCCCGTCTGGGCACTCACTGTCACGGACCATGTTCAGGACGCCGACGAGAGGCCCGCGGCGATCTTTTTCAAGCCGCACGCACACGAGCCGGCTCCCATCGCCGCCCAGATGAACTTCATCTCCCAGCTCCTCACCGGCCGGCACCTCGACGGCACGCCGACCGGCCTCCCCCGCGAGCAGATACTCGCCGAGACCGTGCTCTGCTTCATGCCCGACGCCAATCCGGCAGGCACCGCCGCCGCACCGGTCGAAGCGTGGGATGGCACTCAGTACACCAACGAGGAATTCTTCGGCTGGATGTTCGGGGTTGACGCCGAGACCGGCAAGATGTGGAAGCGCGTGGACATCTGGGATGACACCATCGAGGACCCGCTTCCCACTCACTACGGCATCGCTTACGAGCAGGTATCCGCACACGAGTACGTCGAGCCGAACCGCCACCATGCCTCCACGCTGTTCCGGTGGCTGTTTGAGTTGCGTGAGCGGCGCACGTGGGACCGGCTGCTTAGTCTCCACCAGATGGAATTCGTCGGCCAGACGGCCAACGCCCTCGCCATCCTCCCCTGCCTCTATGATGAGCAACCGGCGCACCTGCAGGAGGCGGAGAGAGGCTGGGCGGAGCGCATCGTCGCCGCCTGGGCGCAGCTCCCGCATGGCAACCCGCTCCAGGAGATCAAGCCGCTCGGCTACACCGGCCAACAGCGCCAGTACTTTGTGGACCGCTGGGGCGACATCTACAAAGACAGCGTCATCGTCACCTCGGAGATTCGCAACAACTCGCTCATCTGCCCGCCGCCCCTCCAGCAGGCCCTCAACGAGAAAGCCATCGAAGCCACCGTTGCTGAACTCATCGCCCACTGCCGGTGAGCTCCAGCAGCCGACGTTGTCCCACCGCTGCATCATGGTAAAGCGCACCTGACCTGGGTGCGCTTGTTGAGCCGACTCTCTCACGCTGTCCTTGGCAGGATCGAGTCAAGCTTCCGCTTTCGCCTTGATGGCTGCCAGCATCGAGTCGCAGTTCTGCTGCATCTTCTTCAGCAGCAGGCCCTTGATCAGCTTCCCGATCAGCGGCACGTCGTATTCGTAGTTGACTACCAGCTCGACCTCGGTGCCCGCGTCGGTTTCCTTGAAGCTCCATGTGCCGCCGTATTCGCTGTAGTCCCCCTCGAGTTGCTGGTAGCGGCACGTGTGCTGCTCGTCGTCCCAGAAGTCCTCTTCCGTCCATGTTATCGTCCGCTTGAACTCCTTGATCACACCAACCCAGCGGCTCACCTGGCGCTCCGGGGTCTGCTCGAGGATCTCGACCTCTTCCACATCATCCATGAACTCGGGGAACGCCTCGATGTCCCGGCACAGCGCATAGGCCTCCTCCAGCGGCGCGGAGATCGTGACGGCACTTCGCACACTCGGCATTACCAGATTCCTTTCTGCATCACTCTTCGATTGGGGGTAGGAACTCCTTGATCCGGCGCGTGAATTTCTGTCGCGGCACCGTGACGATGCGGTTGCAGGTCAGACAGCGGACCTTGATATCCACGCCGCCACGCAGAACCTCCCATTCATTCCCGCCACACGGGTGCGACTTTCTCAGCCGCACGACCATTCCGGGCTCAAGCCTCACTACCTTGCTCATCTGCATCTTCCTGGTCCTGGTGACTATAGACGGGCAGAGTGAAGCGGAACGTCGAGCCCTCGCCTTGCGTGCTCTCGAACCAGATCCTCCCACCATGCGCCTCTACCAGATGCTTGCAGACGAAAAGCCCCAGCCCCGTCCCCGGAACTCGGCTCACGCTGCTACCGATACGCTGGAAGCGCTGGAAAAGGTGCGCCCGGTCTGCCTCTGAGATGCCGACGCCTTCGTCGCTCACAGAGAAATGCGCCATTCCGTCCTCTACCTCGGCAGCTATCCTCACCAGGCCCCCATTCGGCGAATACTTGATCGCGTTCCCTATCAGATTCGCCAGGATTTCCTCCAGCTTCGTCCGGTCCACCCACAGTGACGGCGGCGGCTCCGGCAGCTCTATCTCGAAACGGTGCGTATCACGACCGTGGCCCTCGATCGCCACCGCATCCTCGATCATCGGCCGAAGTCCATCAAACCGCACCGTATTCATCGCCAGCCCACGGTTCGCCTCGATGCGCGACACATTCAGGAAATCCTCGACCATGTGTTGCATCCGTATCGTCTGCCGCCCGATCACGTTCACCAGCTCCGCTGCTTTTTCCTCCTGTGCGCCGACTGTGTCACGCACCAGTTCCGTGTACAGGCCGATATTCGTCAGCGGCGTCTTCAGCTCGTGAGACACAAAGCCAATCAGGTCCGTCTTGAGCTGGTCAATCTGTTTGAACTCCGTGACGTCGGTGAGAATCATGCACTTGCCCGCGATCTCCTCCGCGCTCCCGACCAGCGCCACGGTCACCTGCAGAGCCAGCGACTTGTCGGTCCCGATCTCCACCTCCTCAGTATAGCTGCCTCCGTGCGGCGACAGCGGCATGGCCCAGAGCCGCACCAGGTCCGGCTGACGGATCGTTGCCAGCACCGGCTCGCCCATCGCCTCCCTCGCCGAGATGCCAAGCATCCGCTCAGCCGCCTCATTCAGCAGCACAATCCGGTCCGCTTCGTCCGTCGCAATTACCCCGTCAACCATCTCCTGCACCATCGTATCCACTTTGGCTTTCTCCGAAGCCAGTTCCTGGTTCGCACCGCGAAGCTCGGCATTCGCGTAGTCAACACGGTGCTGCAGGATGGAGTAGAGGCGGGCGTTCTCCAGAAACAGCCCCGCCTGCTGAGAGATGACCGTTAGCAGCGCCGAGTCGTAGTCGGTGAAAGGCATCCTGTTGGTCTTGTTCATCACCTCAATGACCCCGATCACCTCACCCCGCAGAAACATCGGGACGCACAGGGCATTGTGCACCGGGTAGTCAATCGCCTTGGCAATATCCGGGTGACTCCGAGGGTCGTCCATCGCGCTATTCACCATCAACGGCTCGCCGGTCTGCGCTACTTTTCCCACAATTCCCTCACCCAGCGCGAGCGTGAAGTCCTTCACCGCATCCCCCTTCTCACCCAGCGCCACCTCGAATCGCAGCCGTTTTGTGCGCTCATCAAGCAGCAGGAGTGAGGCCGCCTCTACATCCAGTTCCGCCTCCACCCAGCGCATGATCTCATTCAGCAACCCCTCGCGCTCGAGGCTCGAGTCAATCAGCCGCCCGACACCCGTTATCGCCTGCAGACGAGACTGCAGCCGGATATTGGCCTCTGTACGCAGCCAGTCCGATATTGCTGCCGACCTGATTACCAGCGCCGAGCCGATCAGCACAATACACAGCATCGGCCCGGCCATCGGGAACCACACGTTGTGCGTGAAGCGCCAGAAGATCAGACCGAAGCAGAGCGCGAACACGACCACTGAGACGGACGTTCCCCGGAACACTCCGGCCGCAGGCAACGTCAGCGACAGCAGCAGCGTCAGCGCCGCCATCAGCACGATGACCGCCCACAGAGGCGCCTTCCTGATAACCGAACCGTCGAGGAGGTTGCCGATGATATTCGCGTTGACCTCGGCCCCGGGCAGTAACGCCCCGGCAGGCGTGCGGAACCGACCCGTTCCCGTCCCAAACGTCGGCGCTACAAGCACCAGCTTGTTAGCGAACTGCTCCTTCAGCCTATTCGATGGTTCATTCAGCACCCGGCTGGACGAAGCACGCCCGAAG
>JAUWOG010000697.1 GCA_030612305.1 Armatimonadota bacterium
CCGCGTTGCCCAAAATGCCGCTCTCATGGCTCGTCTGGCCTGCCATCATCAGCTTCACGATATCGCTTCTGACTGCTCTCATAGTAAGCACCATCGTTGCACGCCGAGGACCGGCGGCACCAGGCGCGGCGCCCCCTGCGCCAGTGCCTCCCGGCGTGCCGTACACACCGCCGCCGCCCGCTCCACCCCGGGAAGAAGACCTGAGCGACATAGACATTGACTTGCACTAAGGAGGCTTTGCAGTGGGTAAGGTAAAAGTAACGATCATGGATACTACGGGCACCAAGTCGCAGGAGGCTTCTCTCCCCGACGACGCACCCGTACGCCGCATTGTCGCCAAGCTCGTGCAGATGATGAGCTTGCCCGTGACAGGCCCTGACGGGCAGCCGATGAGCTACAAGTTCCACCACAAGGCATCCGGCACCCAGCTTACTGACGAGCAGACGCTCGCCGATGCCAAAGTCCAGGACGGCGACGTCCTGCGCCTCCAGCCCGAGATCACGGCCGGCTAGGGGCCCCCTCATGAACGACCACACAACCCCCGACAATATCGTGGACCTCGATACCGAGGATCTCGATACCGAGGGCCTCGACCTCGCCGAGCTACCCGGCTTCGACGCCGAGGCAGACACAGAGGCGACATCTGGCGAGCCGCTCGATGTTGACATGCACGAGGACCGCTACCACCGCCTCCGCCTCATCCAGTGGTGGGATCAGGAGCGCCTCCGCAGCTCCAAGATGCTCATCATCGGCGCCGGTGCCCTTGGCAACGAGATACTCAAAAACCTCGCTCTCCTCGGCATCGGCCGCACGATGATCGTGGACCTCGACCGCATCGAGGAGTCCAACCTCACCCGCTCAATCCTCTTCCGCGCTTCCGACAATGGTGAGGAGAAAGCGCAGGTAGCTGCACGCGCCGCAATGGAGATCAACCCCGACATCATGGCCGAGGGCCGCAGCGGCGATGTCAACTACGACATCGGCCTCGGCGTATTCGGCGAGATGGACATCGTCTTCGGCGCGCTCGACAACCGCGAAGCACGCGTCACCATCAACGCCGCATGTTACAAGCTCGGCGTCCCCTTCATTGACGGGGCCATCGAGGTCATCAACGGCATCGTCAGCGTCTTCACCGGCGCGCAAGACCAGGCCTGCTACGAATGTACGATGTCCGAGCTCGACTACAAGCTGCTCAACATGCGCCGCTCCTGTGCCCTCCTGACCCGTGACGAGATCCTCGAAGGCAAAACCCCGACCACGCCCACCAACAGCTCCGTCATCGGAGCCATACAGGTTCAGGAAGCAATCAAGCTCCTCCATGCCGACCGCGATCTTCCTACTCTCGCCGGCCAGGGATATTTCTTCAATGGCCTGACGCACGATTCATACATCGTCAACTACCAGCGCCGGGAAGACTGCCCCGCACATGAAAAGCTCGAGGACATCCGGAGCCTCGACCGCCGCAGTACCGAGCTCACTGGTGCCGAGGCGCTTGCCATCGTGCACGCGGAGGTTTCAGACAAGGCCATTGTCGAATTCCATCGCGAGCTCTGCGCGCGGCTCTACTGCCCCGAGTGCGACCGCTACGACGACTACTTCCAATCGCTGGGAAGGCTCACCGTCAAGCAGGCGGAGTGCCCGGTCTGCGGCACCATGCGCGAGCCGGAACTCACTCACAGTCTCAGCGGCACGGAGGATTACCTGGACAGGACGCTGGCCGACTTGGGCTTGCCGCTCTACGACATCATCACCGGACGCGCCGGCTGGGACATGAAGCATTTCCTGATTGCTGGCGATCGCGCAGCGGCCTTGGGCACCATCGCCTGAGCCGCCCTGCCGCCTGTTGCCTCATGCCGTCGCCTCATGCCGTCGCCGTCTGCCTTTTGTCGTTGCCGTCCCCGCTCCCCAAGAGGCCGCGCCGCGGCC
>JAUWOG010000143.1 GCA_030612305.1 Armatimonadota bacterium
GACATTGCCGAGATCGCGGCGCAGGTTGAGAAGAACCCGTTCGAGGGCGGACACAACATGACCGGCTATGGGCTCGCCTCACTCGAATACGGATGGGGACCACCTGGCATCGGTCTGTGGAGGTACTACGGGCGCAATGGAGGCCACGGCCACCAGGACGCGCTCAATATCGGGATGTACTATAAGGGCGTCTCGATGATGCCCGAGCTCGGCTACCCGGAGTTCTGCAGCAACTGGCCGAAGCGGATGTACTCCAACCGCAACACCATTTCCCACAACACGGTGCTGGTGAACCAGATACAGCAGAAGTTCAACTGGGTGGGGCACCCGGAGCTCTTCTGCCAGTTCGAGGACTTCGGGGCAGTGCGCGTGGACAGCCCCGAGGTCTATGAGGATGTGGAGATGTATCAGCGCACCGTGGCCTTCATCAAGCTGGGTGAAGGCGAGGGATACGCCTTCGATGTATTCCGCGTCCGTGGCGGGAACGATCATGTGTGGTCGTTCCATGGCCCGCCCGGCGAAGTCAGCAGCCGCGGCCTGAAACTCGTCCAACAGAAGACGGGCAGCTACTACGGGCCGGATACCCCGTTCAAGGAGCAGACCAAAGGGAAGGAGAAATTCGGCTACTCGTGGATAGGGAATGTCGAGCGCGACGAGGGGCCGCCGAGCAGCTTCTCCGTGGACTGGAAGGGCGAGGGCGGCTGGCGCGGCATCACAGACAAGAGCAATATCCATCTGCGCTATCACTGCCTGACCCAGGCCGATGACGTGGCATTCGGCGATGTCGAGCCGCCGCAGAATAAGGGGGGCAATCCGAAGATGCTCCGCTACGTGCTGGCGCACCGGGCAGGCGAGGCGCTCACCAGCACCTTCACCGGCATCATCGAACCATACAGCGGCGAGCCCAATATCGAGTCAGTCGAGCGGCTGGAAATCAACGAGGCGCCGGAGGATGCCCAGCCGGTCGCGATCAAGGTCGTGCTTGCCGACGGGACGGTGGACTACCTGGTGTCCAGCGCCAGTGATGACGCACTCATCAGCGTCGGCGACGGCCTCGAGTTCGCTGGCGCCATCGGCTGGCTGCGTGTACGCAATGGGAGTGTGGAAAAGGCCGCCTTGGTCCGAGGGACGAAGCTTGTGCTGGGCGATTTCAGCATCAGCCTGGATGCAGCCGGATACAAGGGCATCATCGCGAAGATGGACAAGGACATGGAGGGGAAGGGATACGTGTGGGTGGATTGCCCGCTGCCGGCAGATGAGGCGTTGGCAGGGCGCGAGATCATCATCGAGAACGACCGCGTGCGGAATGCCTGCTACAAGATCGAGAGTGTCGAGCGCGACGGAAATCTCTACAAGCTCAGCCTGGGTGATGTGGCCTTCGTCCGGAGCTATGCGGACGGGAAGGACTATTCGAAGGGCTACATTTACAACTTCGAGGAGGGCGCTGCGTTCATCATCCCACATGCCGTGCGCGTATTGCAGCGGAGTGATGGCTGCTATGCCGTGCAGACGACAGGCGACACCACACTGACGGTGGCAAAGCCGGACAAGTAGGCGCGGATCGCGGCCGTCATCATGGGACCGAGACAAGGAAGGGTGAGTTGCTGTGAGCATCAAGGTCGGCATCTGCGGAGTTGGCTCTTTCGCCAACAGTTTCATCCCGCTGTTCAAGGCGCATCCGCTCGTGGAGCGGGTCGTCCTGTGTGATCTGGATGAGCAGAAGCTGAGAGAGAAATCGGAGCGCTTCGACATTCCTGATACCTGCCCGTCGCTGGACGAGCTCTGCCAGACGGACGTGGACGCCATCGCGGTCATCACGCAGAACTGGATGCACGGGCCGCAGGCAGTGCAGGCGCTGCGGGCAGGCAAGCATGTGTATTCGGCCGTGCCCTCGGCGGTAAGCATGGAGGAGATAACACAACTCGTGCAGGCGGTCGAGGAGACCGGCCTCACGTACATGATCGGGGAGACCAGCTACTATTACCCGTGCGCGATATATTGCCGCGAGCGCTTCCAGCACGCGGATTTCGGCAGGATTGTCTATGGCGAAGGCGAGTACTACCACGACTGGGACCACGGGCTGTATGACGTGGCGAAATGGCGTGGCGGGAAGGACTGGATGAAGACAGCTGGCAGCCCACCGATGTATTACCCCACTCATTCAGTGAGCATGATCGTGTCGGTGACTGGCGCCCATGCGACCCATGTGTCGGGCTTCGGGTTCGTGGACGAGCATGAGGATGGCGTCTATGATCCGGACGTCAACATGTGGCGCAACTCGTTCAGCAACGAAAGCGCGCTGTTCAAGATGTCCGACGGCTCGACGATGCGGATAAACGAGTTCCGGCGCATCGGGCATCCGGGCACGGTCGGGCTGAGTCTGTACGGAACCGAAGCGAGCTACGAACAGCAGGCCAACGCCAAAGTGTGGCTGACGAAGCAGCGCTCCGAGATGATTGATCTCAGCGAACTGCTGGCTCCCGCCGGTGTGCCTGCGAAGCCGGACGGCGAGATGGCGGCGGTCACCTCGGCGGATGGCACGCATGAGGGCGTCAGCCGGGTGCATGATGTCGCGCGCCTGCCGCAGGAATTCATCGGTCTGCCGAACGGTCACCTCGGCTCCCACCAGTTCCTCGTGGATGACTTTGTGGGGGCGTGTGTGCGCAATGAGCAGCCACCCAACAACGTTTGGCAGGCGGCACGGTATCTCATTCCCGGTTTGATCGCGCATGAGTCGGCGGAACGCGGCGGGGAGTTGATGGAAGTACCTGACCTGGGAGACGGACCTGACGTGGGAGAAGATGCCTGTGGTCAATGACGTGCGTAAGGAAGCGTATCTGATATCTGACAATGGGAGAGTGTGAACATGGCTGAGAAGCTGCAGATTGGTGTGATGTTGTCCGCGCGACCGAGTGCGGATGAAGCGATGAAGAAAGTGGCGGACCTGGGGTTGAGCGCATGTCAGGTACACTGGTCGGCGCCGGGAACACTCGAGGCCGCGCAGGAGCTTCGTGCCGCGGCCGACAAGCATGGCGTCTATATCGCCACGCTATGGGCGATGCCCTCAGGCCGCATGGTGTGGGACTTCGTCCAGGGCCCGACGACCATCGGGCTCGTGCCGCCGGCTACACGCAGCCGGCGCACCGCCGAACTCATCGAAGCCGCGAAGATAGCAGGGGCGATCGGCGTGGAATCCATCACGACGCACCTGGGCTTCGTACCCGAGTACCCCGGCGATGAGGACTATTTCGGCACCATGCACGCCATCAAATCCATCGCCAACACGTGCGCGGATGAGGGCATCGAGTTCTGGTTCGAAACCGGCCAGGAGACACCGGTGGTGCTGCTGCGCCTCATCGAGGATGTGGGCACCGGTAACCTGGGGATCAACCTCGACCCGGCGAACCTGCTGATGTATGGCAAGGCGAACCCCGTTGATGCGCTGGATGTCTTCGGCGAACATGTGCGCGGCGTGCATGCGAAGGATGGGGAGTATCCGACCGATGGGGTGAAGCTGGGCAAGGAGAAGCCGATGGGTGAGGGGCGCGCCAATTTCCCGGTGCTGGTGCCGAAGCTGAAGGAGAAGGGCTTCACGGGTGTGCTGGCCATCGAGCGCGAGATCAGCGGCCCCACGCAGATCGAGGACATCAAGCGCGCCATCAGCATCCTCGAGCCGCTGTGTTGAAATGGGGCGCAAGGTGGACGTAGTGAGCGAGCGCGGCCCTGCAGCAGAATCTGCGACCGCATATTGCAGGAGGCAGTCACCGTATGAGAGACGACCGGGAGAGACTGCTCGACATTCTGGAAGCCATCGAGAATACCCAGCGGCGCGCCGCCGCAGGCCGGGATGCCTATCTCCGGTTGTTGCGAAGCGCCTTAGATATGATGCCTTTGACGTAGTCTGGAATGGCTTCTCCCAGTGACAGCGCCTTGGCCTTCAGGCGTTCAAAGACGTGGGTTTCCTCCGCGGTCCATACCACCGCCAACCTTCTCGTTTGCGTCAAGGCAATGTGATCGTAGTCGTCCGGAGATGCCCAATAGCATCGCCTGCATACGGCAACGGATTTCTCTTCGAGCCAGTTTGGACAGTGTTCGCAGGACCAGGACTTCGCTCTGTTGCAGGAGCCACATACGAGCATGTACTCGCTGGGTTCAATACCTTCGGTACGGTCGTCGCCATGGATAGCATATGGGACTCGATGATCTATCTGCAGATACCTGGGATCGTATTGGGTAAGGCAGATGTGGCATTTCGCCTCGTTCTCCTTGAGCAGATGCTCCTTCAACGACTTCGGCAGTGTTACTCGCCCATGGGAACGAGGTTTGCCAACCTCGGATGAATCGCCGAAACGGTAAGCTGCAATGCTCTTGCCTTGTGAGTTCGTCGTCTTGAAGGTCTCGAGGGCTATCCCTTGTTCTCGGACATCGCGGGCGGCGCGTGGTGCGTGCTTGTAGCCATAGGTGTTTTCGAGGTCTTCCGTACTTATCGAGCCATGTTCAAGAATGTGCAAGATCACAATTCGGGACCGTTTCCCGCGCACAGACGATAACTGGTTGACAAATGCCTGCAGGTAGCTGCTGTATCCTTCGAGGAGCGAGGCCAGAGCCTGCCGATATTCGTCGTCCTTCACTTGTCCAGCTCCAATAGCTTCAACTGAGTACCGCTATGGGGGTGGCGGCGTAGTTGGCTTGGCTCCAAGCGCTCGACTAGTGCCGGGGAGAGGTAGAGGGATTCTACAGTCGCTTCAGTACGACCAAGAAGAGTTCCTTGTGTGGAAACGCCGGCCTCAACTTCTATATGGCGAAGACTGAGACTTGGAGGCAAGGGTCTCCCGTAGGTCTTGTCGCCACAACGGCCATCATAGCTTACTATGTAGGGCACTCGCCGGTCGTTCAAGGTGCTCAGCGAGCCCACGAATTGATGCAAGTCCAGCCCTGCGATGTAGCGTGCGTCTCGATTGGAGGAAACGCCCTGATACGGCGGGTCCATGTACACAACATCATCGGATGTTGCTTCGGCCAGGATCTCCTCGTAGTCTCTGGCACGCAGCTCTGTTCGTCCTTTGAGAAGATTTGATGCTGTCAGCACCCGGCGTCTCATGCTCTCAGGCCGCACGCCCTTCCTGCGATTGTCCGGGCTCTGGTTGAAATGACCGGCAGAGTTGTAGCGCACCGAGGCCTTCACACAGCGAGCCAGGAGGTACAAGAAATGCTCGGGGCGCTGTGTCCGGTTGAACAGGTCGCGGACGTGATCGTAGAACTCACGCTCCTGTCCTTGCTGGGCATGCCAAAGTTCAGCGTATGCGGACGATAGCTGTTCTGGACTGTGGATTATCTCGTGCCACAGCGCCATAAGCGGAGCATTGATATCGTTGAGGAGGAAGGATTGTGCAACGCCGCGGAGCCCTGCAGCCAAGGAAACGGCGGCGGAACCGGCAAATGGCTCCACCAACCTGCTAGTCTCGTGCGGCAGGTACGCGATTATCTCGAGGGCTATGCGCCGTTTGCTGCCTTGGTATGGTATCGGTTGCGGGGCCTGCACGAGGTTTCTTCCCTTCACGTCTCTCCAGAAGTCGCTCCGCCTAACATCTCCCTGCAATCGGCGGTCAAGATGCTTGCAGTACCAGGTTGTCACATCTATGAGGGCGTTGCCTGTTTGCATTATACCACTAATTTCACCCGCTGGGAGTCGCCGAAGCAGGAAATCTCGCTCAGTCAAGATGCTCCCGCTATGTATCGAGTTCCGTCGCGTCATCCAGCACTGACGGCGGCCAGTGGGAGAGGTAGTGCTGCGTGCCGTAGTGTGCGAAATCCTCGTTCAGGAAGAACATGCCGCTGCCGATGAGGCGGCCGCCGGCCTCAAGATGCTCGAGCAGCGCACGTCTCAGACTCGTGTCGCGCGGGGCCGTCTGCAGGTCAATGTCATCCGTGCCGAACACGAACGTCACCCCCGACCTGCTACCCGAGGAAATCGGGTACAGGTACAGTTCACGCTGCCACTTGACCATGTTGGACTCGGGTGTGTAGATCTCCGCCAATTGCGGATTCAGGATCCACGATCCGCAGGCGAATCCGACGAAGGGCTGGTCCGGGAAGTAGTGTGGGAAGAACTCGAGCGCCTGGCGCATGGTGTCGGCACAGCGCTCGGGTGTCATGCCACCGCCACCGGGGATGTGGGTGTCGAGCATCGGATCGCCGGGCTTGAGCACGGGACGCCAGGTCTTCAGCGGCAGCCGCACCTGACAGCGCAGGCCGACTCCTGCCGGGGAGATGGGGCAGCCCGTGACTGGCTCTTCGTCCATGACGAGGCGCGCCGGCCAGCCGCCGCATGAGGTCTCTGCCTCCGCTTAGGCAGCAAAGTAGCCCTCGCCGTTGACCGCGACACCGTCATCCGCCCGC
>JAUWOG010000354.1 GCA_030612305.1 Armatimonadota bacterium
GTTTGTCATTACCGTCCGCCGTTGCCTTCTGCCTTCCGCCGTTGCCTTCCCTCTCCCCCCGGGAGAGGGAAGTGCAAGCGCAGCTTGCGCCGGGTGAGGGGCCTTTGCCGTCCGCCGTTGCCGTCCGCCGTTGCCTTCTGCCGTTGCCTTCCGCCTTCCCCTGCTTGCGCTGCCCGCCGCAATAGATGGGTGGCTCGGCCTGAGCTTTCTGCCTTACAGAAAGCTCAGGTGTCAATACAGGACGCTGAGCGTCCTGCATTGACAGCTTCCAGCCCGAGGATGCCGTTCATTCATGCTGTTGCCTTCCGCCGTTGCCTTCCCTCTCCTCCCGGGAGAGGGAAGTGCAAGCGCAGCTTGCGCCGGGTGAGGGGCCTTTGCCGTCCGCCTTTGCCTTTCCCCCTCTTGAGTCTCCCTTTCATTCCTGCTACCATGAACCTGCGAGCCACGCAAACACGACACTGGATAAGGGGTTGAGGACACGATGAGGACAATCGCACTGATCTTGGGGATACTGTTACTGCTCACCGGCCTGACTACGCTGGCGGCGGGTGATGGGGGCGTTACTATTACCTTGGCGAAGACGGGCCTTGACCACGGCATGGTCTGGATGGCCACTTGGGACGGCCGCATCTACATAATGTACGGCGACAAGCTCCTCATGCTCGACGAGAAGCTGGCAATCCACAAATCCGTGGACATGCCCTCTCATGGCGAGCGTGGCCAGACCGCTGCTGGCCTCCAGATCTGCGCTGACGGCAGCGGCGTGTACCTTCTCCAGAGCGGGTACGTGACCATCTTCGATCACGACCTCAACATCGTCAGTACAGGCCCACTGCCCGAGCAGGTGGCCAAGGAACCCACCCCCACGATCCGCCACACGCGGACCGCCGACACCGGGGCCGAGACGGTGTGGAGCACCACTACGGCGGCACGCATCCCGAAGGGCAGCGTCGAGTTTCAGTATTCGCCTGCCGAGCTGGTACCGGGCCGCGTGCTGTTACGCGTGCGCGTCATCAAGTTCCCCAAGCTGCTCGACAGCCGCGCGACCCTCTCGGCTGCCATTGGCCCGAGGGGCACTATGGGGGATTACATCACTTTCCGCCGCACGGGACGCGGCGAGTACATGACCACGGCGAACCTCCCGCAGGCCACAGTGTACGAGCTGAAGCTGAGAGTCGAGCGCGGACCGGCCAACGTGGAGAATGTCTCCTTCTACCTCAACATCACCGAATGACCCGCCGCCACAAGGAATGGGTGGCTCGGCCTGAGCTTTCTGGATCCCAGCAAGCTCAGGTGGAAATGCAGGACGCTCAGCGTCCTGCATTGACAGCTTCCAGCCCGAGTCCGTTGCCGTTACCCTTCACCCTCGCCTCCCGCAGCCTCCTCCACCACTGGCAGCAGCCCTTGTTGCGCGCGTATCTCATTCACACTCCACGCACCGATATCCGCATAGATCCGCGCGATCTCGGCCTCCTGCAATTCCTCGCTCAGGTCCATCTCACGGAACCGGAATTGCCAGTCTGATATCCCGATCTCGTTCTGGACCATCGAGTTGATCTTGAATTCGATGCGCCGCTGTTCCGGCCGCACTACTTGCTCCCGGAACGTCTTATCCTGATCCGCGGCATTTGCGCGATTCGAATCCTCGATCACGGTCACCTTAGCTGGCGGCACTCTATGCACCATCAGCACCTGGTCGCGGTTATGCCGCAGGTACTCAATGAACCCGGCGTCCTCGCCTTTGCTCACTGTGAGCGGCTCGATCCGCACTTTCGCACCACCGCCGGGCGCTTCGAGAACTAGCGTCTTATGCGATTGGCCTTTCAGCTCCGATTCCATATAGTGTTGTATCTGCCCCAGCAACCCGTCCGAGAGCTGTGCCCCTTCGACAATGATCGCCAGGCGCGGCACCGCATTGTGCTCGAAGAAGTCCAGGTTATACTCACACGCCGCTTTATCTCCGAGCAGCGCCGGAAGCGCCGGAATCACATCGGGAACCCCGTAGTAGCTCGACTGCGGCGTGTACTTATAGAAGTGCATGATCTCGTTCTGCACGAGTCTGGTTTCCTCATCAACCCGCTCTTCGGCCCCGAGTTCGCGGAAGTGCCGCTTCCGCCCGTCGCGAATCTGCACATACCCCTCGCGATCCGCGCGCACCCGCACCGTCACTGCCGGCACATGGTACAGACCATCAATCTCGCCCAGGTTATTCCGCGTCACTTCCACATACCCATTCCCCACGCATTCCACATCCGTCCACACTCCCCGCATCACCTCCACGAAGGTCATCCGCCGGTTGCAGTTAGCGAAGAGGTGTTGCAGGAGTTCCAGGTTATCTTCGGAGGCTTCGGCTTCGTTAGCCACTGGCACGAGCCGGTAGCCCAGCCCCACAATATTCGTCACTTTTGCATCCACACACGCTTTATGTGCCGTATTCGTTTCATACAGCGACGCGAGTGCCTCCAGGTTATACGGCGGCTCCACCACCTCTCCTGAAGCGTACGATGCTTTCCAGGCATCTTCCTGAAGCTGTTGCGACTTCCCCGGCTCGACACTTGAGCCGACCACATGAGCTTTCAAAAGGAACGTACTACCCAGCGCTTCTTGCATTTCCAATCCTCCATTGATCTCAGGCGAAAGGCGTTGACGACATGTGGACCACGCTGTAGCCAAATCTGCAAACAGAAAAGCCCCCCAGTGTTTCGGGAGGCTCGAATTCAGTTGGGAAGCAACAAACTAAGAGAGCGGGGATGCATACAACCTGGTGCGCGGTTTACCCACGACGCTTCTTGGACCCTCGGCCCTTTCTGCCAGGAGAGAAGTAGTCGTCCAGGGCCTCCAGCAGGTGCTTTGCGAGCCCTTCGCCGACTATCCCTTCCTCCTGCATGTCTGCCACTAACTGCCGGTGGTCTCTGACATCCCCGCCGCCTCTAAGTGCAGCTATTTGCGCGTCTGTGTCACGCATGTAGAGGCAGGCCTCAGCATGTAAACGCACATATACTGCTTGCTCCGCATCTGGGCGGGAGATGCCATCTTTGTCTTGTATCAAGTAGAGCAGAGTTGTTGCCTCACTATTGTCGTTGGCGAGCAGCATGTCTGTGATGTCGTTGACTACTAGGGCCTGAGTCTTGCTGGCCAAGTTATCGCGACCACCCCTCAACTCGCCATGCACTGCATGCGAAATGCCAATGTCGGGCATGTTCACAAGCAACTGCAAGTGACCGATGCGGTTACAGGCAATCCAGATGCTTGAATCAACCAGCCTGAGCGATGGTCGCTTCTTGGGGGAGTTCGGCTTCTGCTTCATCCACAAGCTCCACGAATGCCGCTGCTGTTACATCGAGCATGTTGGCGCATTTTGCTGCAGACAGCCCACCCCGAACGTATGCGTATATCACGTGACATTGATATAGCGGCGACATCGCCGCCAAATCGCACCACTCATTCCGGTGATACGGACATCCCCAGGTGGCAACATGTTGTCTGAGTTCATCTGCTTCCTGTGCGCTGAGTAGCTCCGTGTTCTGCAGGCGATAGGTCATTACCTGAAAGCTAACGCCAAATCGTGAAGCAAGCTTCTGAACACCCTCCGGCGACACTACGTCTTCAGGCCCAGGACATTGCTCCCAGAAGTTCTCAATGCCATCATCTGGCACTAGTACTTGTGCAGCAAAAACGTTGGCAAACATCTCTTCTTCGCCGTTTGGCTCATTGCGGTAGAAGATATCCGAGGCTAGATCCCCGCGACTTAGCTTCCAGACCAGGTGCCCCCATTCATGGGCCATGGAGAAGTTGCGCCTGCTCGTTCTTGTCTTTGCATTGACGAGTATCGCGGCCAACGGCTGGTCGGGAGCAAAAAGCAACATGCCGAGAAACTGGTCATCATCCACTGCCCGACCAAATACAGGAACGCCTACCTTTTCCTCCAGCACCGAGCGGATATCGGCAATCGGCTCAGTGCCCAGACCAAGTAATTCTCGTTGCTGCCCGGCGGAAGCATTGGCTGCATCAATTGTCTGTGCATCTGGTGAGCTAATGGGGGCATATTGCAGCGTAGGCGGCTCCTCCATTAAGCTGCCTATGGCCTCAAAGTCCTGCAGGTG
>JAUWOG010000059.1 GCA_030612305.1 Armatimonadota bacterium
CCGGGCGGAATACTATGAGCCGACGTTCGACCCGGAGAAGCAGCCCCCGAACAAGCGGATAATAGCCAGCCATACGTTCGAGGTGGTCGGGGACGATATGGTTGATTTCATGAACAAGATGTATGGATTTGACGCGGACTATGAGCCGCTCTGGAAAACGCACAAGGCGGTGGACTGACGGTACTGCAACAGGAGGCAAAATGATGAAGCTCTATCTGATGACGGATCTTGAGGGCGTGGCGGGAGTGTATCAGTGGGAGAGCCGGGATGATACGAGTCTGGAGAATCACGAGCGGCGCTGCCGGCAGAGGATATGGCTTGCCGAGGAGGTGAGCGCGGCAGTGGACGGCTTCTGCGCAGGTGGAGCGACGGAGGTGATCGTCAATGACGGGCATGGCGCGGGCTATACGATAGACCTGGATTATCTCGACCCCCGGGCGGAGGTGATCCACGGGCAGGAGCGGCCGTTCTGGCTGCCATATCTGGACGAGACGTGCGCTGCGACGGGTGTCGTCGGCGGTCACGCGAAGGCCGGGACCGAGGGCGCGAACCTGTGGCACACGATGAGCCTGGGCATCCGGGACTGGCAATTCAACGGGATTTCGCTGGGTGAGATGGGGCTGCAGGCGGCGATCGCCGGGCACTACGGAGTCCCGTTCGTGTTCTGTGCGGGTGATGCGTATGCGTGTAAGGAGATGGAGGAGCTGATACCGGGATGTGTGACGGCGGCGGTGAAGTACGGGACCAGCCGGCTTTCTGCGCTGACGCTGTCGCGGGAGGAGGCGTGCGCGCGGGTCCGGGAAGCGTCTGAAGAGGCGATGAAACGGATTGGGGAAATCGAGCCGTTGAAGCTGGAGGGTCCGGTGCATTTCCGGGATGAACGGGTGGAGGCAGCGTTCGATGAGGAGGAGCCGGGGGAGTTCAAGGTGCTTGATGCGCATACTCGGGAGATCGAGGCTGAGGATGTGATTGACCTGATGTATAAGATATACGGATATCCGCGCGAGTGGCGACCGCTGGAGTTCACTCCTGGTTGGCAGCGGGAGGAGTAGTGGGTGCGAGCCTGACGGCGCGGGTTGGAGAGTGTTGAGAGAGCTTGCAGGCGAGCTTGATGATATAGTATAATCCTGAAGAGTTGGCTGTCGGCATGGCGCAGTGCCGACAGGTGGCTATTTGTGGGTGCTCAAAACCAGTTTAGGAGCCTCGAACCCATGCATAGAGAGACGCGGCACATCGCTTCCGTAACCCTCGCACTAATGGTGGCAGTCCTCCTCGTATCTCTCAGTTCTTCGGTCTTTGCCCAGCGGGTAGTTGATAAGGACGGCCGAGTGTATTACCTTGGCGCGAAGCACGCGGAACCGGGTCAGATAGACCCGGCGCGGATACTGTCGCCCGGGCAGATGGCGCGTGCGGCCGCGTATGGCGTGGGGCTGTCGGCGGATAACAAGACGGGGCTTCCGCCGGTCGGGAATCAGTCGGTGGGGAACTGTACGTGCTGGGCTACGGGCTACAACATGAAGACTTATCAGGAGGGTCAGGAGCACGGCTGGGGGCCGGCGCAGCTTGCGAACTATGACAACATTGTCAGTCCGAAGTTCCTCTACAACCAGGTGAACGGCGGAGGCGACACCGGTGCGTGGTCGTACATGGTGATGGACCTGATCGCGGACAAGGGCGCGTGCAGTTGGACTGACATGCCTGAGGACAGCGACTGGTGGACATTCCCGAATCGCCCGCAATTCGAGGCGGCGCAGCCTTACCGGGGGAATGGCGGCGCTCAGTTCTTCTTCTGGGGGATGGGGAACGCCGGTGACCTGGAACTAGCGGCGATGAAGGCATATCTGGATGCCGGGAATGTGTTCGTCATCGAGGTTCCGGTGTACTACGATAGCTTCGTCAATGTTACGGGGCCGGAGTATCTGATTGATGAGCCCGCGGTCGGCGATGTTCTATACGGCTATCACGCGATCTGCGTGTCCGGCTACGACGATGACAAGCAGGACAACGGCGCGAATACGGTCGGAGGTTTCGAGTTCGTCAACTCGTGGAGCACGTGCTGGGGGGATAGCGGGTTCGCGTGGTTTTCGTACGAGTTCGTGCGCAATTACGCCGATTGCGCAGGTTTCATCGATCACCGGAACGGGTATGTGCCGAGCCACGCGGGGTGGGTCGAGATTGACCACACCGACCGGAGCGATCTGACGGTGACGGGTGGTGTGACACCGACCGCGACGCCGGCGTGGGACACGCTGGTGTTTTACGGGGATCAGTGGTTTGGTGAGGGGCAACCGAATTATTACGGGATGGCGGACTTGACCGATGCAGCGGCTTACCTGCCGCCGGCCGTGGATTGCGGAGAATGGTTCGTGGGGGCCTCGGATAAAGACCGGCATAACACGGGGACACTGAACTCGCTGGAGGTATTCCAGGTTGGGGGCGGCGGGAGTTGGGTGACGACGGGCACCCCGGAAGCGATACCTGATGAGACGGGCGTTCCGGTGTATCTGACGGTGTTTGCAGGCGTCGGGCCGGACATAGATGTGAGTCAGACTACGCTGGACCTGGGGACACTGACCGGGCCGGCGACCGATGACACGACCATTCAGGTGGAGAACCTGGGAGGTTACGGGTGCGACTGGACGCTGAGCGAGAGCGTGCCGTGGCTGACAGTGACGCCGAGTAGCGGGACGCTGGGAGCGTACGGGACGCAGCAGCTCACGATTGCTGTTGATCCGACGGGTCTGGCCGCCGGAGCACCGTATCACTATTCCGGCATTTTCACTGTGGAGCGAGCGGGCGTGCCTGCGGACACAGTTGATGTGACAGTGGAATTCGACTATCCGCCGGATCTGGCGGTCAACACGAATACGGTGAGCCTGGGCAGCATCACTCATACGACTAACGACATCAGTGTGTACGTGTACAACACGGGCGGCGACACGATGGACTGGACGCTGACCGAGGGCGTGTCGTGGCTTAGTGTTGCGCCGGCGAGCGGCACGGGGTTGGACGCGGGTGCGCAGGATTGGCTGACGGTGACAGTGGACCCGGCGGGTCTGACGGATGGGGCGCACTACAGCGATACGCTCGAGGTTTCGCGGGATGGTGCGGCACCTGCTGACACCGAGACAGTGACGGTTGATTTCCCGTACCACGCGACTCTGGCGGTGCCGAGCAGCTATCCGACGATACAGGAAGCGATTGACCGGTCTCTGGACGGGGACATCATCTACGTGGCGGCGGGCACGTACAATGAGAACATCAACTTCAACGGCAAGAATGTGGTCGTCCAGGGCGTAGCTGGTGCGTCGGCGACGACAATAGACGGTGGCGGGACAGACAGCGTGGTGACGTTCAATTCCGGCGAGGGGAACGCCGCGGTGCTGCATGGCTTCACTGTGCAGAACGGTTCTGCGCAGCGCGGCGGGGGCGTGTATATTGACGGCGCCTCTCCGACCGTGAGCAACAGCATAGTCACGGGCAATACGGCGGTCAGTGACGGTGGCGGGATCTATGCGACCGACGGGGCGCCGGTGCTGTACGGCAACGAGCTGACGGCCAACAGCGCGGTTTCCGGTGGGGGCATCTGTCTAGTCGAGGCGGATGCAATTGTGGACTATCAGAACATCCATGGCAACAATGCGGAGCTTGGTGGGGGGTTCTGCGGAGCAAGCTCGTCATTCACGATGAGCAACTCGGAGGTGAGGGACAATACGGCTTCGGCCAAGGGCGGCGGGCTGTACATGGTATTTGCAAGCACGCCGACGATGGAGGGCAACCTCGTGGCCGGTAACACGGCGACGACCTACGGCGGAGGGATATATTGCGGTACGGCGTGCACACTCGCTCTGAGGAGCACGACGGTGGCCGGCAACGGAGCCAGCAGCGGCGGGGGGATATATCTGGAGAACACCTCGCCGACGATAAACAGCACGATTGTTGCGTTCTCAACGCTAGGCGCGGGGGTCTATTGCGCGGCAGCGGCACCGACGATCACGTACTGCAACGGCTACGAGAACATGCTGGATGCGACGACGGCTGCGAACTACGTGGGGATAGCGGATCCGACGGGCAGCAACGGGAATCTGAGCGCGGACCCGCTGTTCCATGACGCGGCGAGCGGTGACTACCACCTGGAGTCGCGGGCGGGCCGGTGGGGCCCTGCTTCGACAACGTGGGTTGCGGATGGGGCTTCGTCACCGAGTATAGACGGCGGGGACCCGGCGCTGGCGTTTGCTGTGGAGCCGACCCCGAACGGCGAGAGAAGAAACCAGGGGGGCTACGGGAACACAGTTGAGGCCTCGAAGACGCCCTGTGAGATGACGATAACGGATGGCCCCAGCGGGGACGTGAATCCGGTGGTGTCGACTGGTGATGTGGCGTGCAGCGTGACGCTCACGGTGACACCCGGGCATACGGTGACGTATGCGTGGGAGGCGGTGGACGGTGAGGGGGATCCGGCCGGGAGTTTTGATGATGATACGGCGGCAAGTCCGGTGTGGACCGCGCCGGCGAACCTGACAGAGCTCAATGCCAATTACACGATTTCTGTCACTGTCACGTGCGATGACGGCGGGTCGGTAATGGGTTCGTATGTGCAGCAGGTATCTCCGGTTGATGATGTGGTGACGCTAAGCGCGGGCCCGGCGGGTGATCCGAATCCGGTGGCGTCAGAGGGAGATGTGGCGTGCAGCGTGACGGCGGAGGATTCGCGGGGTCACGCGCTGACGTATCTGTGGCAGGCAACTGATGGGGCCGGCGACCCGGCGGGCACGTTTGATGATGTCACGGCGCAGAATCCGACATGGACGGCGCCGCGCAATGCCGGCACGGACCCGGTGGATTACACGATAGGTGTAACGGCGACTTGCAGCCAGGGCGAGGAGGCGACGGGGTCATTCACGCAGACGGTGAATGCGGAGCTGCATGTTCTGGAGATCACCGCCGGTCCGAGCGGGGACCCGAATCCGGTAGCGTCGGCCGGGCAGGTGCAGTGCAGTGTGACGGCCGATGACACTAAGGGGCACGCGTTGTCCTACGCATGGACAGCGGAGGACGGAGGCGGGACTCCGGCGGGGAGCTTCAATAACAATACCGCGCAGAACCCGATATGGACGGCTCCGCAGAACCTGACGGATGCCGCGGTGCCGTACACGATCTCGGTGACGGTGACGTGCTCCGAGGGTCTGGATGCGAGCGGGTCGTACGTGCAGACGGTGGAGTATGACGGGCACACGCTGACGATTGATGCGGGCTACCCGCAGGGCGCTCCGGAGCCGTGCGGCTACGGCGAGCCAGTTCGGTGCAGCGTGAATGCGACTGATAGCGAGGGCCACGGCTTGAGCTATCTGTGGGAGGCCACCGATGCGGGTGGCGCGCCGGCGGGCAGCTTCGACGACGACACCGCGCAGAACCCGGTATGGACTGCTCCGCTGATCGTCACGGACGAGGTGCGGGAGTACACGCTCCAGGTGACAGTAACCTGCAGCGCAGGTCTCCCGGCGGTCGGGACGTTCCAGCAGCATGTGACACCCGAGTCGCGCCCGGCGATGCCGACGGATCTGGCAGCAGTGCTGAATGAGGGGGCGGACGCGGTTGTGCTGACATGGACGGACGCCTCTGACAATGAGGAAGGGTTCGCTGTGCGGCGGCGAATGCTGCACGCTGACGGGACATGGGATGCGGCCGATTGGGAAACCATCATGGGCTTGTCGGCGAATACGACAACGTACACGGACAGCACGGTTGTCGCGCCGAATGCGTACCAGTACTCGATCCGATCGTACAACTCTGCCGGGCCCTCAAACTGGACGGCGTCGGTGAGGATGTCTCTGGCGACAAGCGTGCCGAACGCGCCGACGAGCCTGGATGCGACGGCGCAAGTAGTGGTGCCGCCCGGGCAGGTTGCGGCGGCCCAGGGAGGCGGCGTGTGGGCAGTAGAGCTGACATGGCAGGACAACTCCGACGATGAGCTCGGGTTCACGTTGCAGCGGCGAGAGCGGCAAGCGGATGGTAGCTGGCCGGAGGCCGGCTGGGCTACAGTGGCGGTCGTGGCCGCTTCGGAAACGAGCTTCACGGATGACACCGTGGAGGCGTCGAAGGAGTACCAGTACCGGATACGTGCGTTCAATGACGTGGGGACGTCGAACTGGGCTGCGCCGGCGCGAACAGCGACCGTCGGTGTGCCGCCGGATGCGCCGACGAGCTTGACGGCGACGGTGGCGGGAGGCTCGGAGATAGAGCTGGCGTGGAATGACAACGCGGACAATGAGGCGGGGTACGTGGTGCAACGGCGCTACCCGCGCGCTGATGGGACCTGGTCGGCGGATGACTGGGCGACGAAGGCGTGGCCGGCTCCGAATGCAACCGGATACGTTGACACGAGTCCGATTGTGGGGCGGGTGTATCAGTACCGCGTGCGCGCGTATAATGCGGCGGGGTCGTCGAACTGGGCTGTGTCGGAGAAGGTGGCGATCACCGTCAACCCGCCAGACAAGCCGACAAATCTGTCAGCACAGGTTGATGGGGACAACAATGTGCTGCTGACATGGACCGACGCTTCGAACGACGAGATGGGCTTCGCGGTTCAGCGCCGGATGCAGAACGCGGATGGTACGTGGCCGGCTGCGTGGACGACACTGCAAAAGGTCGGCCCGAATGTGCGCACGTACACCGATGACAGCGAGTTCCCCAGCGAGGGTGACTACCAGTACCATGTGCGGGCGTATAACGACGTTGGCTCGTCGGCCTGGTCTTCGAATGCGCGTGTGACGAGACTGGCTACGGTTCCTGCAGCGCCGACGGACCTGGCGGCTGCTCAGGGGGCCGCGGAGGGTATTTACCTGTCGTGGGCTGACGCGGCCACCAACGAGCGGTGCTATAAGGTGCAGCGGCGGATGCAGAACACGAGCGGGGCATGGCCGACTGCGTGGAATACGCTGGCGGAGCTGCCCGCGGATACGGAGGCCTATACCGACGCGACAGTGCTTTCCGGGAACGCGTATCAGTACCGGGCGCGGGCGGAGAACTACCTCGGCCCGTCGAACTGGAGTCCGACGGTGATCATCAGCGCACAGGGCGTCGCGGCCACGCATGTCTTCGCCGCGAAGGCGAATCCGTACATGATCGGGCTGCCTGCGGGAGCCGAGGTGGATGCGGCTGCGATCGCGTACTGGGATGCAGATGCGGGGCGGCTGGTGGCTGTTGACGGCGCGGGTAGCGAGGCCGGACGTGGCTACTGGGCGCAGTTCGCACGCAATGCAACGGTGAGTGCGAGTGCCGCCAACGGCACGGTTGTCTATACGGGCCTGAAGCGCGGATGGAACCTGATCGCCTCGCCGTACACGACGGCGATAGGCTTCGACGGAATGTCCGGGCCGGTGCTGCCGATAGCCTGGACGGATCAGGGCGACGGGTATGAACTGGCCGCGAGCGGCGAGGGCCTTGCCGGCGTCAGCGCAAAGCTGCAGCCCTGGCAGAGCTACTGGGTCTATGCGACGGCCGACGGTGACCTGACCTTCCGCAACAGCGTGGAATCCAGCGGCGTCGTGGATGTCGCAGGGAACGGAGCCGGCTGGCAGATCCAGATAGTCGCCACGACGGGCTCCGATGTTGATGCGGCGAACTGGTGCGGCGTCGGTAGCGGCCCGGCCGCCGAGGCGTTCAGTATCCCGAACCCGCCGCAAGGCAACAGCGCAGTGGATGTGTACTTCGGGCAGGAGAATCCGATGGCCGCCGAGGTGCAGGCACCAGCCGATACGGTGCGCTTCGACTTCGTGGTGAGCTGCAGCGCCGATAGTCCGGTGACGGTGCAATTCCCGGACCTCAGCAGCGTGCCGGGCGGATGTGCGCTGGTGCTCTATGATGTCGAGGCCGGCAAGTCGGTGAACCTGTGGACGAGTTCAGCCTACACCTACAGCGGTAAGGGCGTGCGTCACTTCCGCATCGAAGCGAGCAGAGGCAACGGTAACACGCTGACAATCGGGAGCGTGAGCACGCAGCAGACAGGTGCCGGTGTGGCGTTGAGCTACAGCCTGTCCACAGCGGCGGAGGTCACGGTCGAGGTGCGGAATATCTCCGGGCGGATGATCCGGCAGATACCGTGTGGGATTGCCTCGGCGGGGCTGAATACCGCGACCTGGAACCTGCGGAGCGGGAGCGGGTCGCTGGTGCCGTCAGGGACGTATCTGTGCACCATCACCGCGCGCGCAGATGACGGCACGCAGACCAGCGCCGTGCGGACGATGAGCATCCGCAGATAGAGCTTGTCGCGCTGAAGTTGATGCGGCATGAGAAGAGAAGACGGGCCCGCGACTGAAGAAGGTCGCGGGCTCTTTGTGTTGGTGAGGGTGAATGCGTCAGTAGGAGGGTGAGTGAGGCAGTAGAGAAAGCGCAGGACCGCAGCGGGGATGCTGCGGTCCTGGGATTGTGGAGGCGGCAACCGGATTCGAACCGGTGAATAGCGGTTTTGCAGACCGCTGCCTTACCTCTTGGCTATGCCGCCGGAAAAGAGAGGGAGCGGGAGACGAGATTCGAACTCGCGACCTTCACCTTGGCAAGGTGGTGCTCTACCAACTGAGCTACTCCCGCTCGTGGCACGTCAACGGCATATATTGTGTGTGGCAGGTTCTCTGTGTGGAGCGGGAAACGGGAGTCGAACCCGCGACCCTCAGCTTGGGAAGCTGATGCTCTACCAACTGAGCTATTCCCGCTTATGGTGGGCGGTAGAGGACTCGAACCTCCGACATCTTCTGCGTGAGAGAAGCGCTCTTCCAGCTGAGCTAACCGCCCACAAAGCTTTCAAGATTGGTGCCGAGGGCGGGATTCGAACCCGCACAACCGGGTAGGTCACTAGCCCCTCAAGCTAGCGTGTCTGCCAATTCCACCACCTCGGCGAGGGGACTTATTATAGCGCGCAGAATGTCGGGTTGTCAAATGGCCTACGCTCATCAGGAGGTCTCATTGGCCCGACTCCGCGCCATTGCAGAATAGCAGCTGTTGGCCGGATACTCCGGCGCAAACGGCGCGCCGCCGTATTCGGCCCCTCCGGACGACGACGGCGGACGGCAAAGGCAAGGGCAACGGGCCCTCACCCGCCCTGCGGGCACCCTCTCCCGGGTATGTGTTTAGCGTCCTGCAGGGTCGGGTGAGTATT
>JAUWOG010000651.1 GCA_030612305.1 Armatimonadota bacterium
CCAGCCACATTGACAGGGCGGATTTCGGCGTCGTCATTGTCGAAGGGCGCGAATTCCCGCACGACATCTGCATCAGCGCCGGCGGCAAGGTCAAGAAGCGCAGCAAGAAGCACGCCCGACGACAATACCGAACTTCCCACGTCGTGGACCGCACGGAGATCGAGAAGCTGTGCAAGGGCCAACCCCGCAACGTCATCATCGGCAGCGGTTTCAGCGGCATGTTGCGCCTCACCGACGATGCCCGTGAGTACCTCGAGACATCCGGGACGCACTGGCAGATTCTGCCGACCCCGCAAGCCGTAGATGCTTACAACCAGGCGTGGAGCCCGAAAGCTCTCCTGCTGCACGTGACCTGTTGAGCGGGCGCTCGGACGTGGGGCCATCAGCAACAAGGGCACCATCATGGCGAAGCCGATAATACCTGACAAGATGTCGGCACAGATGCGAGCCGGCAAAGCCGCTGCTGTCTTTGTGGAGGCGAAGACCGAGGAAGTCAACCTTCACACGGAACGGGCGATGGGCGGCGACGTCGAGGGCATCCACGACATGCGCGTGGCGGTCAAGCGTCTGCGCGAGGCCCTCCGCCTGTTCCGTCCGGTCCTGCCACGGAAACGTCGCAGGCGCGTCATGCTCGACGTCGAGGAGCTCAACGATGCACTGGGCCGCGTGCGCGATCCCGATGTCATGATGGCACATGCCGCCTGGGTCGGGGAGCAGGATGAAGTCGCGAGAGAGGCGACGGATGCGGCTAGTGCGCTCTGGGCGGAAGCGCGCCAGGCGGCCCTGCAACACCTCATCGAAGTCCATCAACGCATCACCGAGAGTCAGCGACTTGAGGGCCGCTTGCGCCAACTCGTCTCAGCGGCGGCCAAGCGCCACAGAGGGCCAAATGACTTGCCGCTCGACGCCTTCTCCTACCTCGCAGTCACCGCTTCAGCCGAGCGCGTGCGTGACCGTCTGACCCGGCTCGGAAGAGACGGCGACCCAACGGCGCTGCACCGCATCCGCATCGCCGTCAAGCGCCTCAAGTACTCCATCGAGCCATTCCGCACCATCTTGCCCGCCTTGGACGAGGCGTACCGACCCGTGGCCGATACACAGGAAGCGTTGGGCCTCGTCCACGACTTCGACATCCTGGAGGAAGCGCTGGCCGGGCTGTCCGACGGCTCCTCTACCGAAGCGGCGCTCCACATCGTTCGCGAGCGGCGAGCCCTGCACTACAGCGAGGCGCTCGTATTCATGGCGCTTCTCGGAGAAGAGGCCTGGCGACGGTCGCTGCTCGACGCCCTCGATTAGGGGCGGCTGCAGCCACCGGCCGAGCTACGCGTTCGGCGGAGTATCAGGCAGCACGGCGCTCCGCATCCCGGACACTCCGAAGTACTCCCGCAGCACCCACGCCGTGCGCTCATAGACCGCCTCTTGCGCCGCTGCCACGTCACCGCTCTCACGCATCGCCGCCTCGTACGGCCTCCGAATCTCCGTCGCCACATTCACCTTCGCGATCCCGAGCTTTATCGCGGCGAGCACGGCATCCTGCTTCACGCCCGAGCCCCCGTGCAGTACCAGCGGAATGCCGGTCGCATCTCTCAGCCGCTCGAGGTGCCTAAGATCCAACCGCGCCTGCACCTTTTCCTTATCCTTCGCCGCACCCGAGACCGCACCATGCACGCTCCCAATCGCCACTGACAGCCAGTCGCACTCCGTCTCTGCCACGAAGCGGCGCGCCTGCTCCACATCCGTGAACCCCATTCCCGACTCGAAGAGCTCCTCATACGGGGGCAGCGGCCCCTCTTCATGCCCGAGAACCGCACCCAGTTCCGCCTCGCACGGAAGCCCGGCCTCATGCGCCATCGCTGCAGCCTCCCGCGTGGCCGCGATGTTATCCTCAAGCTCAAGCCGCGAGGCGTCAATCATCAACGAGCGGTAGCCGGCCTCGATGCCCTCACGCAATATGGCCCGCCACTCCACCTCCGCGTCATCTTCATCCACCACCGGCACATGGTCCAGGTGCAGCCGCACATGGCGCGGATCGTCGTGCTTGCGGAATTCCTCGGCCACCTGCGCAGGCCCACCCGCTTCCAGTTTCGTCCACTCAATCCGCGCCACCGCGATAAAGGCGAAGGCATCCTCATCACGCACCGCCCTGATGACTGGCTCCATCATCGGCAGATACGGAATATTGAAGGCAGGGACCACGAGCCCCTGCCTCAACGCGTTGGCGACAATGGCTTCGCTGTCGGTCATTGCTTCATCCTCCTGTTGCAG
>JAUWOG010000387.1 GCA_030612305.1 Armatimonadota bacterium
TCCTGCCCTTCGTCCAGCCGTTCCCCCGTATCCGGGTCAACGACCTCGGGGATGAAGTGGTCCTCTGCGATATGCAGGCCGCACTTATGCTCGCACTCGCCTGCCACACCGGGCCCGCCGAGTTCCGCCAGACCGTAGATATCCAGCGCCACAATCAGCAACTCATCCTCGATGATCTGGCGCGTGCGCTCGGTCCATTGCTCCCCGCCGAAGAGTCCCACGCGCACTGACAGCGCCTGCGCGCTGAGTTCCGACTCCGCTATTGCCTCCGCGATTTGCCGCGCGTAGCTCGGCGTACCCACCAGCACCGTCGTCCGGAAATCCTGCATCACCGCTATCTGCTTGCGTATCTCCGCCGTCGCGGCCGGCAGCACCGAGGCGCCCACGCGTTCCGCCCCCTGATGCAGGCCGAACCCGCCGCTGAACATCCCGTACCCGAAGAATATCTGCACGACGTCTTCCTCATCCACACCGGCCGCCGCCAGGTTCCGCGCCACAAGCTTCGTCCAATGCTCCAGGTCGTTGGCGGTGTACCCGACCACCGTCGGCACCCCGGTCGAACCGGCCGAGCTATGGATCCGCCGCACCTCACGAAGCGGCACCGCGAACATCCCATACGGATAGCTCTCCCGCAGGTCCGTCTTCGTCGTCAGCGGCAGTCGCATCAGATCATCCAGCGACGTGAAATCATCCTGCGTCAGCCCCGCATCCCGCATCACGCGGCCGTAGAATTGCACGTTGCGATACGTGCGGTTGATGGTGTTCTGCAGCCGTTCGAGCTGCAACTGCTCCAGCTCCGCCCGAGGCATGGTCTCATTGCCCACATCATATATCCGCGACTTCATGTCAACACATCCCCGGCATGCTCCTTCTCATTCCACGCACATCTCCGTCCGCGCAGCTTGCCCCTTCAAATCTCCTCAAAATCCTTACCCAGATACGCCCGCCTTACCTCCCGATCGCGCAGCAGTTCCTCACTCGTCCCTTCCAGCACTGTCCGCCCCGTCTCCATCACATAGCCCCGGTCCGCCACTCGCAGCGACGCCGGAGCATTCTGCTCGACCAGCAGGATCGTCGTCCCGCGATCCCGCAGCTCGCCGATTACCCGCATCACTTCACTGACCAGCCCCGGTGCCAGGCCCAGCGACGGCTCATCCAGCAGCAGCATCTTCGGACGCGACATCAGACCCCGCGCGATTGCCAGCATCTGCTGTTCGCCGCCGCTCAGCGTACCCGCCGCCTGGTTCAGCCGCTCGCCCAGCGCCGGGAAAAGCTCCACCCTCTTCTCTATATCCCCGGCCACTTCCCGGCCCTCTCCCCGCCGGTAGCGCCGGTACGCACCCACCACCATATTCTCCCGCACGCTCAGGTCCGAAAATATCTGCCGTCCCTCCGGCACTTGCACCAGCCCTTTACCTACGATCTCCTCGACCGGCCGGCCGTGTATCTCCACCCCATCGAAGACTATTTCCCCTCTCCGCGGCCGGATCAGACCCGAAATCGCATTCAGCGTCGTCGTCTTCCCGGCGCCATTCGCCCCGAGCAGCGCCACCACTTCACCCTCGTTCACATGCAGCGACACTGCCTTCAGCGCCTGCAGGTGACCGTAGTATGCGCTCACACTCCGCAACTGCAGCAGCAGCCCCATCTACTCATCCGCCTCCTGCCCCAGATATGCCTCGACTACTGCCGGGTCCGCCTGCACCTCTGCCGGCGTGCCCTCGCTTATCATCCGCCCCCGGTCAATCACCACTACCCGGTCTGACACCCCCATCACCACACTCATGTCATGCTCGATCAGCACCAGCGTCAGCCCCAGCTTCTCACGCAGCCCCCCGATTGTCTCACTCAGCGAGTCCGCCTCATGGGTCGTCAGACCTGCCGCCGGCTCATCCAGCAGTATCAGCGTCGGCTCTGACGACAGCGCGCGCGCAAGCTCGACATGCCGCTGCAGACCCATCGGCAGATTATCCGCCTGATCCTCCGCCAGGTCCGACAGGCCCACAATCTCCAGACACTCGACCGCCTTTTCCTTCAGCCGCGCCTCCTCCGCCTTCACTCCCCAGAGCCGCAGCGCCGCTCCCAGCATCCCACTGTGACCCGCCGTATGACAACCCACCAGCACATTCTCCAGCACCGTCATCGTCCCGAATACCTGCAGGTTCTGGAAGGTCCGCGCGATACCGGCCGCGGCCACCTGGTGCTGCTTCAGGCGCCGGATCGAGCGCCCCTCAAACAGCACATCTCCCTCATTCGCATCAAGCAGGCGCGAAATCACATTGAACAGTGTCGTCTTCCCTGCTCCATTCGGCCCGATGATGCCCAGAATCTCATTCGGAAGCACATGCAGCGAGACGCCGTCGAGCGCCACTACGCCCCCGAAGTTCTTCCGCACATTCACCGTCTCCAGAATCGGCTCCATGACTCCCTCAAACCGCCTCTTCTGCAGCTTCTTCTTCACGCGGGCCCGTCCGCCATCGTCTTATCCGACCTGCCAGACCGTCCGGCATGAAGACCACCGTAACGATGAGAATCGCGCCGAAAAACACTACATCCAGCCCTGACAGCGCCGGCACTACCTCCCCCAGCTTCATCAGCGCCTGGTTCAGCACCGTCAGAATCGCTGCGCCGCTCAGCGCGCCCCAGACGCTCCGCGACCCGCCCACTATCACCATCACCACCAGCATGATCGAAAACGCAAAGCCGAACGGGTCCGGGCTGATGAACGTGATATAGTGCGCGTACAGGCTCCCACTCACCGACGCAAACACTGCACTCACCACGAACACATTCAGCTTCAGGCTGGAGACATCCACTCCGCACGCGCGAGCGGCCACCTCGCTGTCATGGATCGCCCGTAGCGCGCGACCAATCCGCGAATTGACCATGTTCGACGCGATGACGAGGCCCAGTATCACCACCGGCCACACCACGTAGCAGTACTTCTGGTCCGTGTTGAACACCAGCGACCCGATCTGCAGGCGCGGGATGCCTGCCATCCCCGAAAAGCCCCCCGTGAGTTCCCCGCCCTCCCGGAAGAATATCTGCACGATGATACCGATGCCCAGCGTCGCCATCGCGAGGTAATGACCGTGGAGTCGCAGCGTCGGACGCCCGATGACGTAGGCCACCCCCGCCGTTATCAGCATTCCCAGCACGATGCACAGCCACGCATTCAGCTCATACCGCACCGTGCCTATCGCCGTCGCGTACGCCCCCAGCCCGTAGAAAGCGGCGTGTCCCAGCGACACCTGACCCGCGTACCCCATCAGCAGGCGCAGCCCGATCGCAATCAGCCCGTAGATGCCCACCAGTATCAGAATCGACAGGTAGTAGGCGTTGTGAATCACCAGCGGCAGCACACCGGCCACCACCGCCAGCGCAACATAGGCCCACACCGGACTCTGTTGCCGCGACGCCGCCATCACAGCCCTCTCTTCACGTCACCCTTCCCAAGCAGGCCCGTAGGCCGGACGAACAACACAAGCACCATCACGATCAACGTAATCGCATCCTTATACTGCGAACTGATGAGACCGGCGGCGAGGTTTTCCAGAATCCCGAGAATGATTCCCCCGATGACAGCGCCGATACTGCTGCCCATCCCCCCCAGAATCGCCCCGCAGAAGCCCTTGATTGCCAGTGGCGTACCCATCGAGTAACTGGCGAACTTGCTCGGCGCAAAGATGACGCCGGCCAGACCCGAAATGCCTCCACTCAGCCCGAACCCGATCATCGCCATCGTCGAGATGTCTATTCCTGCCAGACGCGCCGCCACCCGGTTCGAAGCCGCCGCCCGCATCGCCTTCCCGGTCAGCGTACTACGGAA
>JAUWOG010000247.1 GCA_030612305.1 Armatimonadota bacterium
GTTACGTTTCATGTCTTTCGTTCAACCGGGCTCTCCATACTACGACGGACGGCAATGGCGCCCAGCTGGAAACTCGGCCTACAGGTTGTGGATGGGAGCGACGGCGAACAGCAAAAGGCGAACGGCAAAAGGCAACGGCAAAAGGCAACGGCAAAAGGCAACGGCAAACGGCGCAGGCGGGGGCTATTGGGGAGAGGGGTTGCGGAGAGGGAGGCGGGCGGCCTCGTCGAGCCACTGCGGCATCTCCGTGGCGTAGGTGTGGGCGAAGGTAGTGTGAGCGCGTTGGTGGGCTGCGGCGGCCATCGCCTGGCGGAAAGGTGCATCTTCGCCGTAGCGGAGGATGGCTTCGCGGAGACTTTCGATGTCCTGCTCGGGGAAGATGAGGCCGGTGTCGGCGATGACCTCGGGTATCGCGCCGGAGTCTGAACCGATAACCGGCACGCCGCAGAGCATCGCCTCGGGCAGGACGCGGCCATACTGTTCCTGCCAGGTGGGGATGCTGCGGGAGGGGAGGACAAGCATGTCCATGGCGCAGAGGTGGGCAGGGACTTCGTCGGCAGGGACGGCGGGGAGATGCACGACGCGTTCGGAGATGCCGAGGGCGGGGATGAGGTCGCGCAGGGCATCGAGATAGCGGCCGCTGCCGATGATGAGGAGCTTGTAGTGGGCAGGGAGTTGGGCGACGGCTCTGATGAGGATGTCGAGGCCCTTCTCCCAGACGATACGGCCGCAGAAACCGACAACGGTGTCATCGGTCATGTTGAGTTCATGGCGGAGAGAGGCGGTGTCGGCAGGGCGGAAAACACCACTATCAACCTGGGGGTAGATGACGCGCGAGCGCTCGATAGGGAGGCCAAGGGCGGCAAGCGTCCGGACTGCGCCGTCGGATGCGCAGGCGGCGAAATCAAGGTGTTGGAGTACGGCGCGCTCGGCACGGCCGCGGAGCCATTTGAGCTTGCCGCGCCAGTCGCGCGCGATGTTCTCAAAGACGAAGACGCCGAGGCGGGCTTGAGGGATGAGGCGGCGGACCATGAGCAGGGACTGGGCGGCGGCGAGCTCGGAGGGCTCTCCGACGTAGAGGGCGACTTCAGGCTCGGCGTGGCGGATGACAGTGCGGAGGGCTGAGGACGGGAACCAGCGGCTGTAGGGGTAGGGGGAGAGAGGGAAGACACGGGCGGCGCGGAGGCGGTAGGGCTCATCGAAGTCGGCCGGGGCGCGACTGGTGCCGAAATCGCCGAGGTTGACGTAGCGCGCGAAGAAGCCGGTGACCTCGGCGTGGGCCGCGAGGTCACGGCAGAGACTATCGGGTGTGGCGAGGCCGAGAACAAGCAGTCGCAATGAGACCGGCTCCCTTCATAGTGAGTTGCGAAGGTCTGATGAGGACAGGGAGTCAGTTCGGCGGCGGAGAGGGATTTTCCTTTGCCAAGATGGTGTTGCGGCGGTACAATAGCTGCAGATGAGGCACAGGTGCGACTCGGGCTGGAAGCCGGACCCACGCCTGCGGCGCGGGTGCCTACGCGAATGAGGCGCGGGCGCAGGAGCTTGGGAGGGCCGAGGCGTTGCGAGGTAATGGCGAGATGAAAGTGTCGGTCGTGATCCCGATATTCGATGAGGAGGAGTGCATTGAGCTGCTGTACAAGCGGCTGAAGAAGGCGCTGCTCGGGCTGGAGATGGAGCATGAGGTGATCTTTGTCAACGACGGGAGTCGTGACAGGTCGCCGGCGATGCTGACGGCGCTGCACGAACAGGACGAGGCCGTGATCGTGCTGAACCTGTCGCGGAACTTCGGGCACCAGCCGGCGATCTCGGCCGGGCTCGCGGAGGCGAGCGGTGACTGCGTCGTGATCATGGACGGGGACCTGCAGGACCCCCCTGAGGTGATACCGGCCTTGGTGGCGAAGTGGCAGGAGGGTAAGAAAGTGGTGGTGGCGTACCGGCGAAGTCGCCGCGAGGGTTTTCTCCGCCAGCGGCTGTTTTCGCTTTTCTATATGCTTCTGGGGACCGTGAGCGATTATCCGATACCGCTGGATGCGGGTGTGTTCGGTCTCATGGACCGGCAGGTTGCGGACCAGTTGCGGGGGCTGAGGGAGCATAACCGTTTTCTGCCGGGGCTGCGAGCGTGGCTGGGTTTTCCGCAGGCGCTGGTGCCGTATGACCGAGACGAGCGGGCGGCGGGTTGTCCGAAACAGAGCCTGATACGATTGACGCGATACGCACTGGACGCGATTTTCAGCTTCAGCTACAAGCCGCTGCGGCTGAGCCTGACAGCGGGGCTGATAATGAGCGCGGTGTGCTTTGCGTACGCGTTGGTGCTGCTGATCAAGCGGCTGCTGGGGATAGACGTGGTGAAGGGTTTTACCACGCCGACGATTGCGATACTGTTTTTGGGTGGTGTGCAGCTAATCAGCATCGGGATACTGGGAGAGTACATCGGGCGGGTGTATGATGAGGTGAAGGCGCGGCCGCTGTACATAGTGGAGAAGGTATTGAGGAAGAAGGACGAGTGAATAGACGGCGTCCTGGAGGAACATAGTCAGATGATGGACATCAAAGAGATACAGAAGATGCTACCGCACCGCTACCCGTTCCTGTTGATTGACCGGGTGCTGGAGGTAGTGCCCGGCGAGAGGGCAGTGGCGATCAAGAACGTGACGTTCAACGAGCCGCAGTTCACGGGCCACTGGCCGGGGAATCCGGTAATGCCGGGGGTGCTGTTGCTGGAGGCGATGGCGCAGACGGGAGGGATTCTGCTTCTGTCAGCGCCGGAGGACGCAGGCAAGAGCGCGCTGTTTGCCGGCCTCGACGAGGTGAGGTTTCGGCGGCAGGTGATTCCGGGTGACCAGTTGCGTTTTGTGGCGACAATGGAGCGGCGGAAGCGCAATATCGTGAAGCTACATGTGGTGGCGAGCGTAGAGGGAGAGGTCGCGGTCGAGGGCAGTTTTCTGTTTGCGCTGACCGATGATGATGAGCAGGGGACATCAAACTAGTGAGGACTGAGAGCGCTTAGATGAGTATTCATCCGACGGCTATCGTTGACGAGAGTGCAGAGTTGGGCGCCGGAGTGGAGATCAAGCCCTTCACGGTAATTGAGGCGGGCGTGCGGATGGGAGACGGCTGCAGCGCCGGCCCCCATGCGGTAGTGCGGAGTGGGACCACTATCGGTGAGAATACGCACGTGCATACGGGGGCAGTGTTGGGTGAGCCGCCGCAGGATGCGAAGTACGACGGGTCACCGACGGAGCTGATTGTCGGCAACAACACGACGATTCGGGAATATGTGACCGTGCATCGGGCGACCGGGGAAAGTAATGCCACGGTAATCGGCGATGACAATATGCTGATGGCGTATTCGCATGTGGGGCATAATTCGGTGATAGGGAATGGGACGATCATAGCGAACTCGGCGGGTCTGTCGGGTCACTGTGTAATCGAGGACTATGTGAACATCGGCGGTCTGGTGGGTCTGCACCAATACGTGACGGTGGGGACGATGAGCATGATTGGAGGTATGTCGCGGATAGTGCGGGATGTGCCGCCGTATCTGATAGTGGAGGGTAACCCGGAGGAGGCGCGGGGCATCAACTGGCGAGGTCTGGCGCGGCACGGTGTGTCGGAGGAGGACCGCGCGGAGTTGAAGAAGATGTATCGGTTGCTGTTCAGGTCGGAGTACAACATCAGTGATGCGCTGGATGTGGTAGAGGCGGAGTTGAGACAGACGGCAGAGGTAGTGTATCTTGCGGAGTTCCTGCGGCGCGTGGATGAGGGCTATGCGGGCCGCCAGATTGATCCCCACTGAAGTCGTAGAGCCATCCGGAGAGTGCCGATGAAGGACCGCGCGGAGGTTTTCTTCGTCGCCGGAGAGCCGTCCGGGGACCTGCACGCGGCATTGCTTGCAGAGCAGATGGCCTCTTCAGCCGAGATATCCATGCGTGCAGTGGGTGGCCGGCGATTGGCTGCCGCAGGTGCAGAGATACTCATCGATTCGAGCGAGTGGGGAGTGATGGGGCTGCCGGCGGCGCTGCGTAAGGCGCCGGAGTGCTGGCTGGCATTGCGTCGCGTCCGGAAGATGCTGGTGGCTGCTCCGCCGGCGCTGTTGGTGCTGGTGGATTTCGGCGCGGGCAATATGCACCTGCTGAGGAAGCTGGGTGCGGAGCGGCGGCCGAAGTGCTTCTACTATTTCCCGCCGGGCTCATGGGATCGGAAGCCTCGTGACTACAGCGAGATGGCGCGGCTGACGGACTGTGTGGCGACGCCGTTTCCGTGGTCGGAGACGCTGCTGCGCGAGCAGGGCGTGAACGCACACTTCGTGGGGCATCCGGTGATAGACCGCGTGGAGCCGGTGGCGGATGCTGCGGCGCTGCGACGAGAGCTGGGTTTGCCGGAGGGAGCGCGATGCCTGGGCTTGCGGCCGGGGTCGCGAGCCGTGGAGCGGCGGCTGTTGGGCCCGCAGATGGTCGGCGCGGCGGCGAGATTGATGGAACGGATGCCCGACCTTCACGTGCTGTTTTCCCCGCCGCCCTCGTCAGCCGGAGGCGATGATCGGCAGATTCATCTGGAGCAGTTGGGGCAACGCGTCAGCGTGGTGGATGACAGCATCCGGCTGATGCAGGCGTCGGATCTGGTGATTACGGCTTTCGGGACGGCGACACTGGAGGCGGCGGTGGCACTGTGCCCGATGATCGGTGTGTACCGGGGGACACGGACGATGTGGCTGCAGTTCCGGGTGGGGAAGATGCAGAGGGATATGTACGCGATGCCGAACATCATCGCGGGGGAGATGATTGTGCCGGAGTTGATCCAGCCGGATGAGACGAGCGCAGAGGGGCTGGCGTCGGCGGCGGGTGAGTTGCTGGATGACGAGCCGGCGCGGTTGGAGATGAAGCGGCGATTGAGCGGTGTGAGGGAGTTGCTGGGGCCCGG
>JAUWOG010000214.1 GCA_030612305.1 Armatimonadota bacterium
CGCCGCCTCGTACAGTTGGGCGTACCTGGCCCACAGCGGCGGTCTGGTATTCGGCACGATTGGCGACGCAGTCGCCTCCCCGTACGTCTTCGCCCTGAATAAGCATGACGGCACGCCGCGCTGGATATACACCGCTGAGGAAGCCGTCTCCAACAATGCAGTCACCATCGGCACGGACAGAGTGTACGTGATTGACCGGACGCGTGAGGACAAGATCCAGCAGATGACCCGGCGCGGAGAGGAGATAGAACAGAGATACACGCTTCTGGCAATAGACGCCGTCACCGGCGAGACCGTCTGGACCAGTCACCAGCGCATGGCCAAGCTCCACAACCTCTTCTTCCACGACGGCGTGCTGGTAGCCAGCGGAGAGGGCAGGATGGCGGCATTCCGGGCCGAAGATGGGACGATGCTCTGGTCGCGTGCCGCCAGTATGCGACGCTTTCCCGTTGTCGTCAATGACACCATCTACGGCGAGCCGTACGCGTATGACCTGAAAACCGGCGAGCGCAAGCAGGCCGAACACCCGCTGACAGGCGAGCAGGTTCAGTGGCGCTTCGGCAGGTCCTACGGCTGCGGTTCGATTTCAGCCGCTCCCTCAATGCTGATGTTCCGGTCCGGGACGCTGGGCTTCTGCGATCTGACCGGCGACACCGGGATTCACAACGTCGGCGCGATACGTGCGGGCTGCTACATCAACACCATCGCCGCTAACGGACTAGTCCTCATGCCGCCGGCGGATGCCGCATGCACCTGCTCGTACAACTACCAGACGACCGTCGCGATGGTGCCGGCAAGCAGAAATGAGGCATGGTCCCTATTCACCGCCGCTGGACTGGCATCAGGCACCAGAATCACGCGGTTGGGGCTCAACCTGGGTGCGCCCGGCGATCGCACCGCCGGAGGCGGCAACGTATGGCTCGCCTTCCCGCGTCCCGGCACCAAGGCCGCTCTCAGCGTCAGTGTCGCCACCGACATCTCACCCGATGCACCAGGCTACTACCGTCATGACACCGGCCGCCTGGTCATCGAGGGCACGGAGGCTCCCTGGCTGTATGCCTCCGGTTGCTGTGGCCTGCGCAGTGCCGCCATCGAACTCATCGCGCGTAAGGCGGACGATGCGCCGCCGACTGAACCCAAGTCCTACACCGTCCGGCTGCATTTCGCGGAGTTGGAGGACCTGGGGTCCGGGCAGCGCATCTTCGATGTGAAGCTCCAGGATAAGGTAGTGTTCGAGGGCCTGGATATCGCCAAGGAGGCCGGCGGCCGCAACAAGGCCCTGGTCAAGCTCGCCACGGGAATTGCCGCAGCCGATACGCTGAAGGTCGAGCTCGTGCCTCGTGTTGGCGAGCCGATAATCAGCGCCATCGAAGCCTGGCAGGAGTAGGAATAGAGACCACACGTGAACACTAGCAACCGGCGACAGCGGAGAGCGACCAGCGCCAGAGGAATTCATGCGCGGCCGGCATTCCGTGTCTGGCTGATGGCGTCAGCACTGATGCTGACGGCGCTCGCCTGCGCCTGCGACATCCCGGTGTACGAGTACACGCTCCAGAACTGGCTGCGTGATGCCTACCAGGTTTCGTACTTCTACAGCGGCACCGAAGACGCCAGAGATGTCCCCGTCAACATGTACCTGCAGCGGGCCGCTGAGGGGGGCGCATTTCACGCCAACCTGAGCATCAGAAAGATAAACGTATCCGGCGGCGAGGCGGCCCGGGACCGTGCAGGCATGGACGATATCCCCGCTCGGCACAGATCCCGCCGTCTCCCATTTCATACGGTCATCACCCCCAGAGGTACTGAGTTCTTTGCGGGCCGGCTCGATCTGGCCGACGCCAAAACGCTCGTTCAATCCCCGCAGAGAAAGTGGCTCGCCAGGGAACTGTGCCAGGGAAAGAACGGCCTCTTGCTAGTTCTCCTCGGCGCGGACCAGGCGCAAAACGCCATCGCCAAGAAGACTGTCCGCCGTGTAATCGCTGACGCGGCGAAGGAAGACGTGGATGTGGGGATGCTGCACGTGAGGCGCGACGCTGCCGAGGAGAAGTGGTTTGTCCGGCAACTACTCAGCATCGAGGACGATCTGAGGCAGCTCGACGACACGATGGTGTTCGGGGTCTTCGGGCGCGGTCATGTCATGGAGCCGTATCTCGGCAAGGGCATTACGGAGCAGAACATCAAGGCCATCGTCAGTTTCATGATCGGTCCCTGCGCCTGCGAGATAAAGACCTCCAGCGCCGGCATGGACATGCTCACAAGCTGGGACTGGGACCGCGGCATCGCCGGTCATGCTCCGGCGCAGGAACGCCCGATGCACTCAGCACTGTTCGACGTGGCGGAAGACAAGGCCTCACCAGTGACGCCTCAGCGAAGCACCACCGCGCCGCCGAGTGCAAAACAGGATACTCATCAGGACGCACAGGCTGGGCCTACCGGCGCGGCAGGGCCCGGACGTACCAGTGCGGCTGCTGCCACCGGGCAATCGCGCACTCAGCCTGCTGCTCATGCCCGGCTCGATAGCCAGGAAGAGCCGCCGCAGCAAACCGGAACCGGAGCCATTCCGCCGGCAATGGCGACGCCTGCGACGGTCCCGCCAGACGCCCAGCGAGAGGGCAAGCCGACTCCCCCCAACGTCGAGCAACGGCCGGATGCTATGGCGCACGCATCCCCGGACGAAGGCGTTGCGGTCGGCGGAGGGCCGGGACTGACGAAGCTCCTGTCCGTCAGGCTGGGTGCAATACTGGCAGCAGGGACCGTGCTGCTACTGGCGGCGAGTCTGGCCATAGTGTGGAAAAGGCGGCGGCAATAGTGCGATCTCGCCATCAGGGCTTTACGCTCATTGAGCTTTTGGTCGTCATCGCGATCATCGCGATATTGGCGGCGATTCTCTTCCCCGTTTTTGGGCGCGCGCGGCAGATGGCGCGGAAGAGTTCGTGCGCCAGTAATCTGCGTCAGCTCGGCCTGGCGAATCACATGTACGCCCAGGACTACGACGGACAATTCATCACCGAGCCGACGCAGAATAACCCGCATCTGGCCCTGTGCCGGGCGCTAACGCCCTATGTGAAGAACCGCCAGATATTCTATTGCCCGGGCGCGAAGGCCTGCGAATCCTACGCCCAGTCCGCCGACTACTGCGGGCCGCCCGAGTCAATCATCGAGACAGATGCCAACTGGGCCGGCGGATGGATCAGCTATCGCTATTACTGCTTCCTGGCAACCGACCCGCGCAATCCCAGCTTCGTCCCGCAGATAGTTGATCCCACATCCGATGCCGACGCCTGGCTGATGTCAGACTGGTTCCGAAAAGGCTGCCCCAAGTGGCCGCACGGATACAACTCGCCCAAGGGCAACGGCAACGGTGGCATCAACGTCCTCCACGTGGCCGGTCACATCAAGTTCATCATGGGCAAGCCCAAAGATACCTACCTCAGCACCTCGCCACATCAGTAGCATCGGCTCCGGGAGCGCCATCGCATGTCTGTCATTCGTCTGCTACTGCGGGAGATCCAGCACCGCAAGGTCAACTTCATCTCCGCACTGGTCGCTGTCATCGCTGCCGTGACCATGCCGGTGGCGCTCGTCACGATGACCAATGCCTCCCAGCGCGAGACTGTGCGCCTGATGCGGAATCTCGGCCTCAATCTTCTCATCGTGCCCGAAGCGACTGATATGGCCGACTTCTGGAGCGAGGACTTCGCCGAAGAGGAAATGCCTGAGGAGTACGTGCACCGGCTGGCCAACTCGCGCCTCGTCACCGTCCGGCACCTCGTGGCACGCCTGCAAAGGAGAATCAAGTGGCGCGACCGGACGATACTGCTCACCGGTATCTTGCCGGAGGTGCCGATGGCGCACAGGAAGCTCAAGTCACCGATGGGCCTCACCGTGCCCCGGGGAACAGCCCTGGTCGGCTTCGCGCTGGTGCGGCGCATCGATATCAAGGTCGGGGATACCCTCAACTTCGGTGACACGCGCCTCCAGGTCACACGCTGCCTCGATGCGAAGGGCAGCAAGGATGACATCCGCATCTATGGGCACCTGCATGATGTGCAAGAAATCCTCAGTGCCCCGGGCAGGATAAACGAAATCGAGGCCCTCGGGTGTCTCTGCGATGGTGTCCGCTCGATTGCGCGCGTCCGTTCCGACGTCGCCTCCGTGTTGCCCGGTACGCAGGTTACGGAGTTCACATCAATCGCCGTAGCTCGCGCTGAAACGCGCAAGATGGTCGAGAAGCAGGCGGCGTTCGTCATCCCGATTGTAGTGCTGGCCTGCGCGGTATGGATCGGCCTGTTGGCTCTCAGCAACGTGCGTGAGCGCCGGGCGGAAATCGGCGTTCTCCGCGCGATGGGTGTAGGTACCGCAAGCATCGCCGCTGCCTTCATCGGCAAGGCAATCCTGCTGGGACTGGTCGGCGCAGTGCTCGGCTTCGCCATCGGCACCTCCCTGGCGCTCCATTTAGGACCTCAGATATTCCCTCTGACGGCGAAGAAGGTAGTCGCCGAGTTCGGTCTGCTCGGCTGGTCGCTGCTACTGGCCCCCTTGCTGTGCGTTATTGCGAGCTACCTGCCGACGGTCATGGCCGTCACTCAGGATCCTGCGGAAGTGCTCAGAGAAGAGTAGGCAATGATACGGCTTGATGACGTAAGCAAGGCCTATCAAGGCAAGCGCGGCGGTGTCGTGCGGGCGCTCGACGGCGTCAGCTTCGATGTTGCAGCAGGCGAGTTCGTCACCGTGCGCGGCCCCAGCGGCTCGGGCAAGAGCACACTACTGCTGGCTATCGGCGGGATGATTCGACCGACCGGGGGGCGCGTACTCATCGCCGGGCGCGATGTCTATGCCATGAGCACGCGCGACAGGGGCAAGCTGCGCGCCGACACCATCGGCTTCGTCTTCCAGATGTTTCATCTCGTCCCGTACCTCAACATTCTGGAAAACGTTCTTGTCCCGACATTGGCCGGCAGCGCCATCAGCCGGCAGGATGCCGTTGACATGCTCGATGCCCTGCGTCTTTCCGCCCGCATCTACCCTCGGCCGCCGGAGCTGAGCACCGGCGCGCGCCAGCGCGTCGCCCTGGCTCGCGCGCTGCTCAAGACGCCCGACGTCCTCCTCGCCGACGCGCCGACCGGCAATCTCGACCCCGGCTCTGCCCCACACGGCCTGGACACACTCGCCGATTTCCATCGCGCTGGC
>JAUWOG010000099.1 GCA_030612305.1 Armatimonadota bacterium
GCCCGGACCTGGAGGACCGGGAGGACCGGGCATGGGTGCCGGGCCGCCACCACCGCCAGGGTAACCGCAACACGCACGCGATACGAGACATCAAGACCATGACGACTTGCCCAACACCTGCGCCGTTCGCGGATGGTAGCGCGGAGTGTCGAGGCGTACCACGCCCGCCGGTCAGTTCCGGCGGGCTGTTGCATTGCGTGGCGTCCACAGTACGAAGCGCACAGGCGGCAGACCTGCCTGCCCGGACTCAATAACACCGGCAATGAGAAGGCATCTTGGAGGAATCTGAGCGGCGTTGCGGAAATACTCGACGGCTACCGCAGAATCGGCGAGGCGGCCGGAGCCAGCCGGCAAAGGCACCTCGGCGCGTGCGGGGACGCTGTGACAGGCGAGGCTGAGTTTACTACATGGTCACTCTGTGGCCGAACAGGTGGTAATCATGGATGCGAAGATAGCGTGTGAGACGTTGCCGTATTCGGAGTTCGCTCTGGAGCGCGCGCTGGAGGGCATTGCGCGTGCCGGTTACGAGTACGTGGCGCTGAGCAGGACGCACGAGAAGGTGGACGTGCTGCCGGCGGATGCTACTGATGCGGACGCCGAGGCGGTGGCAGCGAAGGTGGCGGATGCGGGCCTCAAGACCTGCCTCATTTTCGCGGTCACGGGCGATTTTGCCGAGCCGGGCGCAGTCCAGGCCTACCGCAGGGGTCTCGAGTTCGCCGACATTCTCGGTGCACCGCAGGTGCTCGGCTGGGGACCGTGGGAGTACAAGCAATGGCCGGATGAGAAATGGCCGGACGACGAATGGCACAAGATCCGCGAGACCTGGTTCGCAGGGATGATGCAGGTCGTCCCGTGTGCCGAGGAGCTCGGAGTCCGGATCGTGCTGAAGCCGCACACGGGTGTGACCGCCTACGGTGAGCGCTTGAAGTATGCCGTCGAGCGGATCGGGTCCGAGGCGGTGCGCGTCTGCTATGACGGGGGCAATGTGCATTTCTACGAGGGCTACGACCCGGCCGAGGACATCAAGGACTGCGCGGAGTACGTGGCAGCGTTCTGCATCAAGGACCACAGCGGGCCGCGTGCCAATCCGCTCTTCCCGCCGCCGGGCGAGGGCGATGTGGATGATGCGGCGATGCTGCGCGTCGTCAATGAGTACGGCTTCAGCGGGCCACTGATGGTCGAGCGCTTCGAGGGCGACTGGGCCAAGGCTGACATGCCGGTCGAGCTGATAGACGAGCGCGCCCGTATCGCGCGGCTGTACCTGGAGAGGACTCTCGCCGGTATCTGAGCCGCGAGGCGCACCGGCAACACGGCCGCCAGACGCAAGTATCTGCCACCGACAATGGTGGCAGATACTTTGCTCTTGTCGCGTTGGTGCAATGCGACGGACCAGTTATCAGCTCTCTTCGTCCTCAGGCGTGTCGGGGTCCGCGGTGTCTTCGCCCTCGACTTCTCCCTTGTCCACGAGCATGCCGATCATGCGCTGCGCCCAGAGGCCGTACTGGCTGTTCGGATCGGCGTCCAGTATCTTCTGGAGCTCTTTCTGTGCCGCTTCGTCCTTCCCGGTCTGCATGTGCATCTGGGCGATAGCCACGGAGCGCGGCGAGTCATCCGCGGTATGGGTGCGTGTTGTTTCGAGCCGGCGGGCGGCCTCGGCAACGTCCTCACGCATTATGATGTGGCTGGGCTGGCCTTGCGCATACAGGAAGATGAAATAGACACATATCACGAGCAGTATCGCTCCGGCGAGGGACTTGATGAACTCGGGGCCGATGAAGGCATGACCGACTTCGGCGGCGGCGCTACTGGCCATTCTCCGCATCTGCTCAGCCTTGACCTCCGGGAGCGTATGAGGCGGGCCCATCGGCTTGTCTATGAATGTTGTCAGCCCCTCGCCGCCGAGCAGTTTGCCGTGTTCCGCGCGGCTCACCGACTCACCGTATTCATCCTTGGTGGCGAAGTAGCGGAAGAGGCTGAGAGCGCCGTCGAGCACCCCGACTCTGGTGGCCTCCGCCACCGCTTCCACCTCAAATAACGTCCCACGCACGGCCACCGTGAGCATCGGCGTCTCGACTTCGAACTTCGATTCCGGCGTGACCAGCTTCTTGACGTTGGCCCACAGGGCACCGGCCGGCATGAGTATCTTCACCATGCGGGTGCCGTCGTTCTCCTGCGCTATCTGCTGGATCTGCATGGCCGTATTCTGCCCGATCTCCAGTTGCGTGGCATCGCTCATCTTGAGCAGACATCTGGCTCCTGCCCCGGTCCTGACCGTAGCGCCGGCCACAAGCTCCATGCCCGGTTCCGGCGTCTGCTGCATAGCCACGTTGTCGTCAGTAGTCACCCAGATGCGGACGTCGCCGTCAAATGAGACAATAGCAGCGGCGTTCTCAGGTACGTACTGAACCATGAAGTAGGCGACGTAGGTGTAGGCTGTGAGGAAAACGAGAACGGTAAATCCGGCCCATATCGCCTTCGAGTACCTGCTGTGGAAGAGCAGGTCCGGGAGGCGTTGAGCGCCTGGGATGCCAAGGAGATTGCCGCGACGGAGTTCCTGGATTTCATACCAGGTGAGCGCGAGGATGCGGCCGCTCATCAGTGCGGCGAGCAGGATGAGGCCTTCGGCAACCGGGCCCGCGATCGGCACGTTGAGCTTCTTGAGGAAGAAGTCAATCAGCGTCAGCGCGGCAGCGCCGGCCAGAGCCGTGCCGGTCCCTCCCATGCCCGCAACGACAACGCCACCACCGATGATCGCCGCAGTGAGCGGCGCCAGTATCCAGGTCGAATGGCCCATCGGCGAAATGACCGGGAGTGCGCAGGCGGCAATGAAGACGCCCGCCAGCCCGGCCAGCAGACCCGAAACCGCAAATGTCCACATGACACTGGCCGGTGCGCTGATGCGCAGCAACCACTTCTGGCTCGAAACCTTGCTCAGCGGCCAGAACGTCTCGCGCTTCCACAGCAACAAGGTGGCCAGTGCCGCCGCTGCCAGCAGCAGCAGCGGCGCCGGAATGCCCGCGAAGCTCGCCTCTCCCAGCGCCTCAAATGTGGGGTCCCCGATGACCAGGCGATTGGTCGCGGCGATGGTGTAGGTCACGTCGGTGACAATTACCGCGAGGATGATGGTGAATACTGCCGACGGGATACGAGTCCAGCCGACGATGATACCATTGAGCAGGCCGGCGGCAAGTCCAACGATCACGCCGATGAGCGAAGCCGTCACGGCCACCGGCAGTGTCAGCACCGGCTCTGAGTGCGTTGCCAGGATCGTGGCGCAGGCGGCCAGGCCCGCCACCGGACCACACGAGAGGTCATAGTGGCCCTTGGTGAGCGGGAAAGTCGCGCCCAGGGCGACGAGGCCGAGCAGGCCGAAATATACAAGCAGGAGTTGAATGTTCTCCTGCGACGGAGACAGCAGTGCGAGTAGTACGACGAACACAATAATGAGACCAAAAGGAAGGAGTTTGCCGACCGGGATGCCGACCAGCCGGGCGCGCAAACCCCTTGCGCCCTTGTCTCTAGCCGCATCGCTCAGGCGCGCATAGCACTTAGTGCATACGCGCGCACCCGGGTCATTCTCGTGACTACATCGGTGACACGTTATCTTGCCGGTTGCCTTGCTCATTTGACTTCCCCCTGTGTCTGACTCGGACGCCCGCTCGCGCTTCAACCGCTCCACGCTGTCTATGGTCACATAGATGGTGCGATCGCCCTGCACTGGCGGCTCCCACCGTTCCAGCTTCGGCTCCTTGCCCGGGCGCCCTCGCATCAACTGATATACATATTGTACGCTGACCCCGAGTTGGTTCGCGGCCTCGCGCACAGTCATGGCGATGTTCTTCTTCGGCATCAGTGCATCTCCTGGTTAGTCCACCGGCAGTTTAGCGCTTTCAAGTAGGGCTGTCAATGACTGGATGCAAGAATCTTTCGGACTTGAACCGATTCAACTAATGCTTCTCTTGCTCGTGTCAGACACCCCACGCGCTCGTACGCGGCAATACTACGCCTCCCGCTCACTCTCAGTATTGGTTTCGGCACTCTTGAACCCAAGTACCTGATACATTTCCACTGGCTCTGGTATGCCTCTGACCTCAATCGCACCGAGGGACTTGACCTCCACCAGGTCGTCAAGCTGTGCCAGTGTGTGCTTGGTGACAATCACTTCGACGCCGAAGTCCTTGGTCAGGCCCTCGGTTCGCGAGGCCAGGCTGACCGTACTGCCGATGGCGGTATAGTCCATGCGCATCTCCGGCCCGATGTTGCCGACAACCGCATCGCCGGTATGAATCCCGACCCCGATACGGATTGCAGGGAAGCCGTCGTCGGCCCACTCCTCATTGAGCAGCTTGACGCGCTTCTGCATTTCCAGCGCGGTGAAGACCGCCCGCTTCGCGTGGTCGGGCTGCTCCGTCAGGGCATTGTACAGCACCAGCAGCCCGTCGCCGATGAACTTGTCAACCGTTCCCCCGTAGTCGAAGACAACGCCGACCATGGCCGTGAAGTAGAGATTGAGGAACCTCACCAGCCGAGGCGGCTCCATCGTCGAGCCGATGGACGTGAAGTCCCGGATATCCGAGAAGAGCACCGAGATCTCGCTCTGCGTGCCCGCCATCTTCTCCTGCATGATCCCGGCGTCGAGTTCCTCGACGACCTCCGGCGGCGCGTAGGAGGCGAAGTACTTCCGCAGCCGCGCACGGCTCCTTTCCTCGGAGGTCAGTCGCCGCAGCGTGATGAGCGTATAGGCCAGCAGACCCGTCGTCGTAGGCGCGACCATGCCGATAACCATGCCTCCGGAGGCGAATGCCCACGTCACCACGGCGATGAAGACCCCGATAGTGGCAGCCGATACACCGGCGGCCGTTGTGGAGCGCAGATTCGCCGACAGATACGTGACGATGAGCCCTATCAGCACCAGCAGCAACATATTGGTCCCCGGCGACGCGGACACGAGGAAATTGTCATTGAGCACATTGTCAATGAAGTCCGCGTTGAATTCGGGACCGAGGAAGTCGGGGCTGAACGGGTTGGGATGCACATCATAGAGGCCGTGCGCGCCGATCCCGATGAGCACCACCTTGTTGAGGACCGCTCCCTGCTTCAGTCGCCCCTCCAGCACATCAACATAGGACAGGTGCTCTCTGGAGCCTCTGCCGCCGACAAAGTTGATCATCGCCCGCCCGCGCGTGTCAAGGCTCACGGTGCTTGCATCCCCCAGCCGCATCTGGCGGCTGAAATCTATGCTGATGTCGTCGTCAGGCAACGACAGCGCCGCCATCCCGCCCGCCAGTCCCAGAGCGGGATACAGCAACCCGTCGGCATCGTTCTGCACGACGAGAAAGGCGTGGCGCAGGACACCGTCTTCATCGGGCGGTGCCATGGCCAGACCGATGCCTGCGGTTGCCTGCGTCAAGTCATCTGTCGGCCCACGGAGAGCGGGCAATGCCTTGGCCCGTTCGCGGTGCTGCACCTCCCGCGGATGGAGCGCGAACTTGCTCAGAAGCTCGGTGTGAGCCAGCTTGACGGGCGTACCCTCGCCAGGCGCAAACGCCCCCAGCACGACATTGCCGGCCTGCTTCACCGCGGCGACAAGAGCAGCGTCCTCCGCGGGATCGGATTTCTCCGGAAACAGCACATCGAAGACGATGACGCGCGCGCCTCCCTTGTTGAGCGCCTCGATGAGCCGGGCATGAGTGCTCCGAGGCCACGGCCACTGTCCCAGCACCCCCAGGCTTTTCTCATCAATCAGCACCAGCGCAACATCTTCTCCGGGCGCGCGCTCACCACGCACATCAGCAAAGCGCCAGTCTATGCTTTTCAGCTCTAACTGCAGGAGATACCCCTGCGAGGACAGAAAGGAGACGATGAAGATGGCGGCCAGCCCGAGGGCATACAGCAGCCCGCGCGACGGACCATGCGACCTCTTCTTCTCTGACGGTGTCGGTTCCATTATTGGCACCTGCCCTGAATTGGCAACACTACACGTTCGCACATGCCGGACCGGACCGTGAACTCAATGGCTCATTCCGAAGCCGGACAAGCGCCCGCACCAAGATTCCCCACCGCACTCGCGGTATCGGCGGCGGTCATTTTGGCTCTCACTATCCTCTTCATCTTGCGGCAGGGCGGTTCCTCTGACGAGCCCGGCATAGTCACGAACCCAACCGGCAAGGTCGAAGTGGATGCCGGCGACGGCTGGGACCGGGCCACCATCGGCCAGGAACTCATGGCCGGTGACAAGCTCCATACCGGCCCTGCCTCAACGGTGCTCATCAAATGGCACCGAGGCACCGTGGTACTCGTGCATCCCGAGACTACCGTCGAGCTCACCTGCGCCGAGATACCGGCCGAAGAAAGTCGCCTGACTATCGGCCTCGACCTCGCTACCGGCCACATCTGCATCGAGGCAAGCTCCTACGAAGATGAGAAGCTGCGCGTAGTCGCCAACACCGAGACGATGACTGTGCAGGCAAACACGGCAGCCGTCTTCGACCTGCGGTTCGATGAGAAACGGGCCAGTCTCGCCACGGTTTCGCACGGCACCGTATCCGCCGGCGCGCGCGGCGGTATGCTGCTGGCAGTCACCAAAGGTCAGGCCCTGGCCATACGCGACCCCGCCGATCCGCTCAAGATGCGTCCACTCACCGAGCATGAGGCAGCCGAGTGGGAAGATAGCATAAAGCTGCTCGGCAAGGTATATGCCACCACCGGCCGGGACTAGCCCGACGCGCCGATGCAACCCGACTGCAGAGGGCCGCACCACCCTTTTCTATCCGCCAGAGCAATATCCTGCAAGCGCAATGCCGCAACTTCAACCCCCGCCACTCTGCAGGTGGTGCCCCAGGAGGTTCTACGCCTGCAACGGGGAAACTATCCCTGCCATATCACCGCGTCAGAGCGTCCGAGAAACCGCTGTTGCGAAAGGGCGAATGAGCCAATGGAAGTGCTGGACTACTCGCGCAGCTTCATAGCATTTCTCAGCAAAGAGCGCGCCAACAATGCCCGCATCCAGGTCGAAGCGCGCTGCGAACTCACCGTGGACGGCGTGGCGGAGGAGTACTGGCTGGTGGCCTCATGCAAGTCCGAAGACACCTTCGCCGAGCAGAACCTGTTCCTGGTGCCCAACTACGATTTCTGCATGATCTATTCCCGCGACCAGTTCCGCATTCACCGCGTGCCGTTCCCATACGATCCGGCCGCAATGGATGCAGGCCCCATTACGGAGCGCTACGAGAAGGCGGATTTCGCGCTGAAGCTCGTAGATGCCGAGCTTTGCGAGGACAATGAGGCGGCAGTGGCGGCGACTCTGGCCGGCAAGATCCTCATCGGGCGGACGGAGATATGGAACGCCGACAAGACCCGCCGCGCGGTCATCGAGTATCCGATCAAGACGATGAACGCACACAAGGACCCCGCCTACTTCCAGGTTGATACCGGCCCGATACTGCTGCCGGACTTCGGCTCAGAGCGTCCCGCCATCGAGGCCTTCGACTTCGCGTTCATCGCCTGGAATGTGCCCGACTGGGCCGAGTTCGTAATCCAGGATGCGGTTCCCGCCTGTCCCGAAACGCCCGCTGGGCCGCAGGTGTGTCACTACTCGAAGATCCAAGTGATGGACGCCAGGAACGAAATCTGGACGCACGAATGACATGTCGCACTGACTGCGGCGACCTCGGAGGCTTGCCATGGCCCGG
>JAUWOG010000708.1 GCA_030612305.1 Armatimonadota bacterium
AACCCGCCACGAATCCGTGGAGGTGACTGGCGATCGCGACGGAGCGCCAACGTCGAGGCCCATGAACTGATGGCGATGCTGGTCCAGCGCGGCGTGCCTACGATCACCTTCTCGAAGGCGAAGCTGACGGCGGAGATGATCTACCGGTATGTGTGTGAGAAGCTGGGGGCGGAAGCGCCGCAGCTTGTGGGCAAGGTGGCACCCTATCGGGGAGGGTATCGCCCACAGGAGCGGAGAGAGATAGAGCGGCAACTGCTCAACGGGGAACTGTTGGGTGTGAGTGCGACGCGGGCGCTGGAGCTGGGGATTGATGTGGGCGGGTTGGATGCGAGTATCCTGGTCGGCTATCCGGGGACGCTGGCATCGTTCTTCCAGCAGTCCGGTCGCGCGGGCCGGCAAGACCGTGAGAGCCTGGCGGTGTTAGTCGGCATTGACACGGCGATAAACCAATATGTGATGAGTAACCCGGAGTACATCTTCGGACGGCCGATTGAAGAGGGCGTGATAGACGAGGACAACCCGTTCGTGATAACCGGGCATCTGCGGTGCGCGACCCATGAGCTGCCGGTCGGTGAGAGAGAAGCGGGGCTCTTCGGCCGACATGCGCGGCTGGTGCTCCGGCTCCTGGAAGAGAACGCGAAGGTGAAGGAGATCGAGGGCGTCTGGTACCACGCCGCCAATGAGACGCCGCAGCATGAGGTGTCACTGCGCGACTACGCGGATGCGAATGTCATGATCGAGGATGTCGGAAGCGGCGAGGTGCTGGGGCAGGTCAACAGGTTCGATGCGCCGCCGATCGTGCATCCGGGAGCAGTCTATATGCACCGGGGGGACACGTACCTGGTGCGCGATCTGGACCTGGAGCGCAACATCGCGAGCGTCGAGCGGATGGATGTGGACTATTATACGCAGCCGCTGGGTGGGACGGATGTGCATCATGTTGACCACCAACTGCGAGAGAAGACGTTTGGGACCGGTACGGCATACTGGGGTGAGGTGACGGCATACTTCGATACGGTCATGTATGAGCGAGTTCATTTCTATTCTCTGGACGCCATATCGCAGCATGGTGTGGACCTGCCGAAGATGCAGCTTGAGACGATGGCAGTGTGGCTGGTGCCTGCGGAGGAGTTGATGGAGGAGGTGCGCGGGGCGGGGCTGGATACGCACAGCGGGCTGCGTGGCATCGGGTATGCGACACGGATGCTGCTGCCAGGCTTCATGACGTGTGATACGCTGGATTTCTCGCACTCGATCGGGAGCGCGAACTCGCCGTGGAATGCGATCTTCATCTACGAGCGGTACCCGCTGGGACTGGGCTTCACGGAGAAGGTGTACGAGCGGCTGGCTGAGATCATGCCGGCGGTGATGGGCCACGTGCGGGCGTGTCCGTGCGCGGATGGATGCCCGTGCTGTGTGGGGAAACCGCTGCGCGGGTATGCGACGTGGAACATCGCGCGGGGAGAGGCACACATTCCGAGCAAGCGGGCGGCGCTGATGATTCTCGAGGGGCTGCTGGGCGAGATGAGCGGACTGGACAACGCAGATGCAGGGGCGCTGAGCGGGTCGGGTGCGGAGGCGGAACTGCGGCTGGAAATGGCGCTGCGACGGCGTCTGGAACGGATGCGGGAGCCGAGTGTGTTTCATCCGATTGAGCCAAAACCGCAGACAGAATATCCGGAGGTCGAAGCAGGCGACGAGATGAGAGATGCGGATGCTGCGACGCGGGCGCGGCGGGGCCGGAGCTTTGATAAGGAGCTGCGGAAACGGCGCTCGAAGAAGCTGCCGAGTGAGTGGCTTGAGCCGCTAACGGGGAAAGGCAGAAGCCCCGAAGGGATGAGGAAACGAACGGATAAGCCGCCGACGTATTTCCCG
>JAUWOG010000018.1 GCA_030612305.1 Armatimonadota bacterium
AGCCGCCCTCGCCGACCGGGACGCAGCGGCCCTTCTCCGGGTCGTCGGTCTTGATGGCGTCCTTGATGTGGACGTGGATGAGGAACGGCTTCATGCGCTCGAAGGCGTCGGGGTAAGGAAGCTCGCCACCTTCGGCGAAGACCTCGTTGGCGGGGTCCCAGATTGCGCGGACGCGGGGACTGGCCATGTCCTTGTAGAGTCTTTCGGCTTCGGCGGCGCTGCCGATGTGTGTGGAGGACTCGTTTTCGATGCCGATATAGACGTCTTCCTGCTCGCAGATGTTGATGGGGGTTTCGTAGGCGTCGAGTATCTGCTGCCAGACGTCTTGCGGCGGGCCGGTGCGCCAGAAGGTGAAGCCGCGAATGATTTTGCAGTTGAACTCGTGGGCAAGGTGACTGCAGCGGCGGTGGAGGCCGAGGTGCTGCTGGTACTGCGCGGCGGCGGCGCGGGCGCACTTGAGGATGGGCGAGGCGAGGCAGGCAACGGACATGTCGTACTCGTCGAGGAGCTTCTTCATCCTGGTGACGTCGCTGTCAGGGATGTCCTGGGGCGGGTTGTCCCATACCGAGCGCGGCTCGACCATGGGCACGTCATACTCGCTGCAGACCTGGAGCACGCGTTCGAAGTCCTGGGATATTTCATCGCTGATGGCACTGAGCTTAAACATGGGTTCACCTCTGAAGTTCGGATGTCTGATGGCTGTCTATTCCTCGGTGGAGGGGGAAGCACCTGCTCTTGTGAGTTTCGATGTAGCGGTGCGGCGGTGGGAGGGTGTCTAGAAATGCACTCGGCCGATCTTGAGGCGGTCGTCGCGTTGGATGTTGGACATGAGCACGGCGACGGCGAGAGAGTAGAGCCTTGCTTCGGCGCTGTCAGCGCGGGAGGTGAGGACGACGGGTGCCGCAGCGCCGACGAGCACGCCGGCCACGGACTTGTGGGCCAGGAATGAGAAGGACTTGGCGAGGATGTTGCCGGCTTCGATGTTGGGGACGACGAGGATGTCGCAATTGCCGGCGACATCGCCTGCGAGGCCCTTGACCTGAGCGGCGAGAGTGGAGACGGCATTGTCGAGTGCGAAGGGCCCGTCCACGACGCAGTCGGGGAACTGGCCGCGCCGGGCCATCACGCTGAGCGCAGCGGCATCGGTGGTAGCAGACATTTTAGGGTTGACGACCTCGACGGCGGCAAGGACGCCGACATTGGGGCAGGCGATTCCGAAACAGCGGGCGAGATAGACAGCGTTCATGATGATGTCGGCCTTGAGGGTCAAATCCGGGGCGATGTTCATAGCGCCGTCAGTGACGAATGTGAGGCGTCCGCGGTCGAGCGTCTCGAGGAGAAATACATGGCTCATGACATAGCCACTGCGGAGGCCGGTTTCCTTGTCGAGCACCGCGCGGAGGAAATCGTCGGTGTGGATGTGGCCCTTCATGAGCATCTGTGCGCGTCCCTCGCGGACGGCGAGAGCAGCGAGGCGCGCGGCCTTGAGGTCGTCAGGCTCGTGGACCACCTCGATATCAGTCAGGTCCATGCCGACGTCGCCGGCGAGCGACTGGATAATCGCGGAGTCTCCGACGAGCAGCGGCCAGGCGATATCGCGGTCCACCGCGTCCTTGACAGCCTGCATGACACTGATTGTCTCGGCGACGGCGACGGCAACGGTGAATGTGCGCCGCTCAGCGACGGCGTCGAAAACCTGGTCAAACTGGGTGATCATGACGGTGGTTTCTCCCCGGCAATCTGTTTGAGGGCATTGTACACATCGCTGATAGCGCTCTCAGGGGTTGATGCGCCAGCGGTTATGCCGATTCTGTCAGCGCCTGCAATCCATTGATGCTGCAACTCGTGTGCTCGCTCGATGTGGTAGGTGCGGGAGTTGACCTCGGAGCATATCTGGGCGAGGCGGGTGGTGTTGGCACTGTGGTAGCCCCCGATGACGATCATGACATCTACCTGGCCGGCGAGGGCGAGCGAGGCCTCCTGGCGCTGTGTGGTGGCGTCGCAGATGGTGTTGCTGACGGTGAGATTGCGCGCGTGTGATAGCAGGGCGACAACAAGGGCGTTGAGGTCGCCAATGCGCTGAGTGGTCTGGCAGACGACGGCGACGCGGTCGGTGAGCTTGAGGTCCTGGAGGTCTTGCGGTCCTTCGACGATGACGGCGCGGCCGCCGGTATGCTCCGTGATGGAACGCGCTTCGGGGTGTTCGGGTTCGCCGAGGATGAGGACCTGCCAGCCTTCGTCGGAGAGCCGCTGCGCTTCACGCTGTGCGCGAGTAACGAAGGGGCACGTGGCGTCAAGGACGGTCACTCCGCGCTTCTGCGCCTGGTCATGGACGTCGGGGCTGCAGCCGTGAGTGCGGAGAATGACGGTATCTCCGGGGTCGAGTTGAGCGATGTCTTCGACGACACGGACGCCCTGCCGGCGGAGCTGCTCGACGACCTGCGGATTGTGGATGAGAGGGCCGAGGGTGGCAGTGAGTCGCTCACGGGCGATGGCATCATGAGCCATCTCCAGCGCGCGGCGCACGCCGAAGCAGAATCCGCCTTCTTCTACGATGAGTATCTCCATGCGGTGGGATACCTCTACTTGTCACGGTCAAGGACGAGTTCGACGAGATTCGTCCAGAGCTGATTGTTGGAGGGAAGCCGGCGTGCAGCGTCAATGGCAAGGTCGGCCTCCTGGCGGGCCTTCTCTGTGGCGCCTGCGAGGCCGAGGAGGGCGGGATAGGTCATTTTGTGCGCGGCGTCGTCGGCACCAGCAGGCTTGCCAAGTTGCTCTTCGGTACCGGTGGCATCGAGTATGTCATCGGTAATCTGGAAGAGGAGGCCGAGGCTGCGGGCGTAATCGGTGATGGCGGCGAGGCCGTCTTGTGGCGCCGCGGCAAGGATGGCTCCAGTGCGGGCCGAGGCGATGATGAGCTTTGCGGTCTTGTTGGTGTGGATGAAGCTGAGCGTGTCGGGATCGGGGGCCTGTTTCTCGGCTTCTATGTCGGCCGCCTCGCCGCCGATGAGGCCGAGCGCGCCAATGGCCTCTGCCAGTTCGGCGATGACGCGGAGCACAGCCTGCGGGCCGGCCACGTCGGACCGGACTTGTGCGACAAGCTCGAAGGCGCGGATGAAAAGAGCGTCGCCGGCAAGGAGTGCGGTGTGCTGATCGAACTGCTCATGGCATGACGGTACGCCACGCCTGAGCGGTGAGTCGTCAATGCAGGGCATGTCGTCATGGATGAGCGAGGCGGCATGGATGAACTCGATGGCCACCGCTGCAGGGAGAACCGCCTCGGCGTCGAGGCCGAAGGTGGCGGCAGCGTTGATAGTGATGAAGGCACGGACGCGTTTTCCGCCACGGGTGGAATAGTGGAGGGCCTGGAGAAGGCGGTGAGCCGGGCCGGAGGGCTGCGGGAGGAAGGCGGGGATGCGCTCGGCGAGCATGGCGGCGGTGGCGGCGAGTTGTGCCGCTGTGTCGGGTGCTGCGGGTCCTGTGGGCGAGTGGGTCATCTTGCGCTGCTCCAGTATGGGGCTGTGGCAGGTTGGGGCGAGATGGTCAGGAGGCGTCTCCGGTGCCGATGAGAAGCTGCCTGGGTTGAGGCTTCTCGACGATTTCCTCGTGGAGGATGTCCCTGGCGACGCGCTTGTCGTTGCGCGTGGTGATGCGGTATGTGACTGTCCGCTTTCCGGGCTTGCCTTCGGCTTCCACCTGCGTTTGACCGCGCTTGACGGCCGGGGAGTGGCGCTTCTTGACAGGTGGCTCGATGGTTTCGTCTCTGGTCACCTCGGTGACGGTGACGACAGTGACGGCAGGGACGGCGGTGCCGACCGTGATGGTCTCGCCCGGGTGTATGGTGCGTCCCCTGAGGCCGGGGTTGAGCTCCCATAGCTCCTTGACGGGGATGCCGTGTGCCTTGGCAATCTTCTCGGGATAGTCGCCGGTTTTGATGACACAGGGCATGGGCTCGCGCCTGGTTTCTCGCAACTGGGTGACGACGTGGCGTATGTCGGTGGATATCTGGTCCGGGGGCATGTCCACCGTGCCGATGCTGACCTCAGGCTCGAGCGTCTGGGAAATGACCTTCGAGCTCTCATCACCGATGTACTGAGATTTGAGCGTGTCGAGCGCCCTCTGGGCGAGTTCTTCGGAGGCGAGTACGGCGACGTTGACGCCTTTGACGACTATCGCCGCGGCTGCGACATGGACGGTGACCTTGTCCCTGATGGCCTCGACGCCTTCGGCGATGGAGAGTACGGGCCGGTCATCCACTTCCTCCGTGGCGTCTTCCCACTTCTCCTTGATGAAGGCCTCGCCGGGGAGGTCACCTTTGGCGGCGGCAATAATCTGCTTGCGGATCGCCTCGACATCCTTCTGGCTGGCTACAAGACAGCATGTCTGGCCATCGACTATGACAGCGCGTGCGAAGTGGCGTCGCTGTCCGAAGGCAGCGAGGAGCAGTACGCCAGTGAGGACCACGGAGCTGATGATGAGCGCGATGCGGTGGACGCGGAGGGCGCGCTCGAGGCGGTCAGCTCGTCGCTCAGCGCGGCGCAGGGCTTCCTGGATGTCCTGGTGGGTTTCGGTGTTCATGGGGGGGCTTCTGGCGGTCTCCTGGGCGGGCGCACGGGCGCACGCAGAGCTTGGGTGCAAGCTCTCTCCGCTTGGGCGCAAGCTGCGCTTGCACTGCGCGCCTACAACGGCAACGACAAACGGCAAAGGCAACGGCCGGCGGGGCATCCCGCGTATACGCGGGACCCTACAACGGCAAAGGGCAACGGCAAACGGCAACGGCGAAAGGCAATTGGGTGCGGGATCAGGGCTTCATTTCGGTTTTGAGTATCTCGAGGGCCTTCTGGATCTGGCGCCCGTGCCATTCCTCGCCGGTCACTTCGGCGTCCTTCTCCGGGTCCGGCTCCGGGAACATGTGATCGGGCTTGACACCGCGGTCGCCATTGGCATCATCTACGCCGATGTCGGTGAGCTTGGGCGTGAGGTACACGGCGGTGGAGAGGAAGAGCGCGGAGCCATCGCGCATCTCGAGGATGGTCTGTACCTTGGACTTGCCGAAGGAGCGCCGGCCAACGATGGTGGCACGGTGGCGTTCCTGGAGCGCTCCGGCCACTATCTCGGAGGCGCTGGCGCTGCCCCGGTCTATGAGTACGACGATGGGGACGTCGTTGGGGACCTTGACTCCGGGCGTGGCGTTGAGCGGATGCGGCTCGGTACCGCGCCCCTTGATATGGACAACGGGCCCGCCGTCGAGGAAGAAGCTGCCGACGGCGACTGCAGCGTCAAGAATCCCACCGGGATCGCCGGAGAGGTCGAAGAGGAGCGCTTTCATGCCCTGGGAGTTGAGTTTGGTGATGGCCGCTTCCATCTTGTCTTTGGCGGTCTTGTTGAAGGTGCGGAGCCAGATGTAGCCGATCTTGTTTTCTTCGTCAAGCATCTCGAACTCGACGGTGGGCAAGTCCACATTGGCGCGGGTGATCTCGACATCGAACGGCTCGTCAAGGCCTTCGCGAACCAGCTTGAGCTCGACGACAGTACCGCGTTTGCCCCGGATGCGGCGGACGACTTCGGTAAGGGTGAGGCCTTTGATTGGCTTGTCATCCACACCGATGATTTCGTCCCCGCCGCGTATCTTGGTCTTGGAGGTGGGCCCACGCTCGATCACACGGGTGATGATGACGCGCTGTCTGTGGCTGGCAGGATCGATCCTGGCCTCGAGGATAGCGCCGATGCCGTCGAAGTGGCCCTCGGTTTCGGTGTTAAAGTCCTTGAACTCCTTGGGGTCGAGGAAGCGGGTGTAGGGGTCCTCGAGGGCCGCAAGCATGCCCCTGATAGCGCCATAGGTGAGCTTGGTATCGTCGTCAACGGGATAGACGAACTGGTTCTTTATCTTCTCGCGGACCTGCCAGAACGTCGCGATCGGCGAGAGATCGCTGACGGTAGGGATGTCGTAGTCAAGCTCATAGCGGTGGACGCCGGGAATGATCTGGGCAAGTGGGGCGACGACGGCGCCGATGCCGCCGAAATGGACGACGTTGCCGATGGCGAGGCCGCCGATGAAGAATCCAATGCCGACAACGAGCGTCAGCAGCGTTGAGTAGGGATTAGGCTTCATGTTTTCAGTGAACCTCCAGTTGGTGAGCTATCAGAGGTAGTTGGCCGGGTTGCGTGGTCGGCCATTGTGTCGTACCTCGAAGTGAAGATGGGGGCCTGTGGACCATCCGGTGCTACCGCAGCGTGCGATGGTCTGGCCACGTGAGACGGTCTGTCCGGTGCAAACGCGGATGCTTCCGCTCTGGCAGTGTCCGTAGAGGGTCGCGACGCCGCTGCCGTGGTCAATGATGACGGTGACGCCATAAGCGCCCTTCCATCCGGCGAAAACGACGCGGCCGGTGGCGGCGGCCCTGATGGGGGTGCCAGTGGGCCGGGCGATGTCCATGCCGGTATGGAGCTTGTAGATGCCGGTGATGGGATGTGTCCTCATCCCGAAGGGTGAGGAGATGCGGCCGGTCATGGGCCATGCGAGGGTACCGGCGAACTTGCCTTTGTAGGCACCGGCGATACCCGAGCCGCTGCGCATGTTGGCGAGCATGTTCTCGATGGAGCGTGAGGTGGCGTCCCATTCGGCCATCTGGCGCTCCATAGCGGCACGGTCGCTAGTGGCTTTCTTCAGGAGCCTGTCAGCAGTGCGCTTGCGCGTGGCCACAGCATTACGCTCTGTGGTGACCTTCTTGCGGAGGCCGACCTGCTCGACTTCCTTGACGCGTAGCTGGCCCTTTTGAGTTTCGCGGCGTTTCTGGTAATCGAGCATCGCTTGAAGGAGGCGGTTGTCTTCTTCAGCCATGCGCCGGGTGAGGTCTGCGCGGGTGGCGAAATCGTTGAAATCGGTGGCATTGAGGAGGACTTCGATGTAGGAAGGCGTGCCGGCCTTGTAGGTGACGACCATGCGCTTGTGGAGTTCCGTCTGATGGCGCTGCATGGTGTTCTCGGTGTTCTGCAGCTCCTGCTTGACTTTGCGGATGGTGGAACGAGTGTTTGCGAGTTGCCATTCGGCGTGCTTGAGGCGTCGCTCGGCTACGGCGAGTTCACGCTGGGCGACAGTGAGATCGTTGCGGGCGGTGAGCTGCTCGGCCTTGGCGGCCCGGAGGCGGCGCTCGGTCGCGGCTTTGTTGGCGTCGATGTCGTTGAGCCAACGCTGCAATGCACTGCGGGACTGTGCCGGTGCATCGGCGGGCGCGAGCAGGCAGCAGACCGCCAGGAGGGCTGTCAGTGTCCACAGTTTGCGTAGTGCGTGATGAGCAGACAATTTGCGGCTCCAGAGTTCAGGTTTTGGCGAGATACCTGTTGGCGCTGAACAGTGCGCCGGCGACGCCGAAGAGAGTCCCGGCCAGAATAAGACCCAGAGCGAAGGCGATGACAAACTGTGCGGAATAGACTATCTTCAGGAACTGCAGGTTCTGGGCCAGGTATGAGTGTAGGCAGGCATAGCCGATGGCGACGATGGTAGCGGCCAGTGTACCGCCGATGATGCCCTGGAAGGCTCCTTCGCAGAGCAAGGGCATTCTAATGAACCAGTTAGTGGCGCCGACTAGCTGCATGATGCGGATCTCGCGGCGACGAGCGTAGATGGTGAGGCGGACAGTCGTATTGACAATGAGCATAGTGCCGGCTACGAGCAGGAGGCCGAGCATCATGCCGCTGATTTTGATGCCCTGCGAGAGGGCGAGGATCTTGTCGGTGACCGATTTGCGGTACTGGACATCGTCCACGCCGTCGAACTGGCCGACTGTTTCCGCGACGGCGGGCAGATCGTTGGGATTGGCAACCCATACGCGGATGATGTCCGGGTAGGGATTGCCGATGATCTCCAACTCGCTTGGGTCAGTGCCAGTCATGTGGGCCCATTCGAGCAGGACCTGGTCTTTTGAGACGAACTCAGTGTTTTTGACGCGCTCGTCGCGGTAAAGTTCGTCTCTGATAGCGCCACCGTCGGCGTCGGCCTTGAGATAGACACTGATAAATGCGCCCTTGGCCTGGAGGCCGGCCAGGTAGTCAAGGTTGACAGCGCCGAGTGCGAAGGCGCCGAGGATGGCCAGGCAGATGGTCATGTTGCCGATGGCGGCGAGTGTGATGAGCAAGTTCCGGCGGATTGCAGTCCAGGTCTCGATGAGTACGAAAGTGAGGCCGCTATGTTCCATCGTAGCTGCCCCCCTGCTTGGCATCCCTGACAACGGTTCCCTGAACGAGGTTGACGACGCGCCTGCGCATCAGGTCAACGATGTACTTGTCGTGAGTGCCGACGACTACGGTGGTGCCGCGCTCGGCGATATTTGCCAGTAGCTGAACGATCTCCCATGAGACGTCGGGGTCGAGGTTGCCGGTAGGTTCATCGGCGAGGAGCACCGGTGGGGCATTGACGAGGGCGCGGGCGATTGATACTCGCTGCTGCTCACCGCCTGAAAGCTGGTGCGGGAAGGCCTCACCCTTATCGGCCAGGCCGACGAGTTCGAGGCTTATGGGCACCTTGTGGTGCTTCTCCTTGCGGCCGACGCCGAGGACGTCGAGGGCGAAGGCCACGTTCTCCCAGATGGTCTTTTCGGGAAGCAGGCGGAAATCCTGGAAGACAACGCCGACCTGGCGGCGCAGGAAAGGGACGGCTTTGCGGGGCAATGCCGCGACGTCCTGGCCGGCTACGATGACGCGCCCCTCCGTGGGCACGAACTCACGGTATATGAGACCGAGCAGGGAGCTCTTGCCGCTGCCCGAGGCGCCGACGAGGAAGCAGAATTCGCCGCGCTCTATGTGCAAATCCACACCCCGGAGCGCCCTGGTCCCGTCCGGGTAAACCAGTCCGATCCCTTCCATGTAAATCATGTGTGTGTCGCCATCTTCTGTAGTGGAGTATAGCTGCGTATGTTTCTGCGATGATTCACGGAGATAGTATAGCAGAAGCGGATACCACAGGCAACCGTTTGAGGGTGCGCGCGGGGCAGGTCTCGGCGCTGGTGTTGCGGAACTACCCACAGAGCGTTTGGGAATACTCCGGGGGAAGGCTGTGGCGCGGTGGAAGGTGCTGGTGGATGACTGAGCCGCTGGATATGATGCACATCTTTCGGTGCGAGGCGCAGGCAGTTACGGACCTGGCGCTGCGGCTGATTGCGCGCGTGCCGCGGCGTCTGTTCAGGACTACGGTTGCGGGGGAGCTGGACAGGGCTACGAAGCGGCGTCTGGAGCGCAGTCATGCGCACTGGGTGCAGATGTCTCTGCCAACGGGCATCGAGCCGCTGCGGCAGTACGAGACGGCGCGGCGGCTGGCGCGGCTGCTAGAGAGCCGAGGCACCAGTGTGATCCATGCACACGGTTTTCAGGCGGCTTTCACGGCCCTGTCGGCGCGACGGCAGGTACGTAGCCGGCCGGGGGTCATCTGCACTCCGTACGGCCCGCCCGGACTTGATGCGAGATCGGGCCTGCAGCGGCAGGCGGTCGCAGCCGCGGCAAGCTGGGTGCTGAGACATGCGGATGTGGTGACGGTGCAGTCGGAGGCCGAGCTGGCGCAGATGGAGGAGCTGACCACGCGGGAGTTGCGGAATCTAGTTGTGGTGCCGGAGGGCGTGGATGTGGAACCTCTGCGCGCGGACTTCGAGGCAGGTGCGAAACGGCGGCTGGTCGGTATGGATGCAGGGGCCGCGATCGTGGGAGTGATGGCACCTCCGGAGGGTCGTGGGATAGATGATTTCCTGGAGGCGGCCCGGCGCGTGTCGCTGGCAATGCCGAATGTCGAATTCGTCATCGTGGGGCGTGATACCAAGACCGATGAGTTTGCTGAGAAGGTCCATGAGCTGGGCCTGAGCGGCGCAACGGTGTTCCTGGGCGACCGGGCGGACATCGCTGAGATAATTGCGTCGCTGAATGTGCTGGTGATCCCGGCGGAGTACATAGGTTCGCGAGGGCACGCATTGCACGCGCTGGCGAACAATATCCCGCTGGTGGTCGTTGCTGACGGCGGCCTGCCGGAGGTCGTCGAGGATGTAGAGCAGACGATGGTGGTGCCGGTGGGAGATACGGGCGCGCTGGAGGGTGCGATAGCCGCGCTGCTGGACATGGTGCCGGGCGCGAGTGGAACTGATGAGATAGTGGAGGAACTGGGGATAAGCTACTCGGAGATGCTGATACCGGATGCAGTCGTAGATCTGGACCGCCCGGGCCTGGATGCAGTACCAGACAGGGAAGCCAGCGGACACGAGAGGGCCGTGCGGCAGACGATTGAGCGTTTCAGCATGACGAAGATGGCGGGGCGCTTCGCCGAGCTGTACCTGCAGGTGGCCGAGGGTCGGGGGTTGGAAGAGAGAGAGATGGGTAGTTGATGAGCACCTACCTGGGCATAGATGTCGGCACAACAGCGGTGAAGGCACTGGTGGCAGACGCCGGCGGGAGAGTGCTGAGCCAGTCGGGGATGGAGTACGGCTACAGGCAGCCCCGGCCACGGTGGGCGGAGCAGGATGCCGAGGACTGGTGGCGATGCCTGAAGCAAGTCATCGGGCAGGCGGTGTGTGAGCTTCCGGAGCCGCCGGTGGCTGTGGCGCTGTCCACACAGGGGGACACGATGGTGCCGGTTGACGCGGCGAGCAGGCCGCTGCTGCCGGCCCGGTTCTGGATGGACGGGCGTACCGGAGCGCAGGTTGAACGGATGCTCGGGGAGCTGCCGCAGGAGGTGTGGCGCCAGGTGACGGGTGCGAGCCTGGCGGAGTACGACGCGGCGGCGACAGTGGTATGGTGGGCGGATGAAGAGCCGGAGGTCTTCGCAGAGGCGGCGCGGTTCTGTCTGGTGCAGGATTTCCTCGTCGGGCGAATGACGGGGCGGTATCTAGTGGATGCCTCCAACGCCTCGCGGACGGGGCTGTATGACCTGGAGCAGCGCGACTGGTCGGAGCGTCTGTTGGCCGTGGCAGGTGTCGGACGCGAGCGGCTGTCAGAGACGGCGGAGTCGGGCACGCCAGTGGGGACACTGACGGCCGGCGCGGCGGCGGAACTCGGCCTGCCGCAGAGCACGCTGGTGGTGCTGGGCGCACACGATCAGACGGCCGGCGCAGTCGGCTGCGGAGCCGTCAGTCCGGGCACGGTGATGCTTGCCACGGGGACGGCATGGGTGGTGCTGGGGGCGGCGGACAAGCTGCACATTGACCTGCGCGGACGGCTGCAGACGTACTGCCATGCGACGAGCGGGGGCATTGCGATTCTGGGGGCATACGCCGGTGGTTCGCTGTTGCGCTGGGCGCGGGACAATCTCTCACAGCTTGCGGCGGCCGATGCCGCCGACTATGCAGACATGGTGAGTGAGGCTGAGGCGGCGGAGAGCTCGGGCCACAGCGCGCTGGTGTTTCTGCCGTACTTCTATGGCACCGGGCCGCCATTGGGTCAGCGTGAGGCTTCGGGGGCGATTATCGGGCTGGCACTGCAGCACACTCGCGGGGACGTGTATCTGGCGCTGCTGCGCGGAGTGGCTGCGCAGACGGCGGCGGTGCTGGGTGCGGTCGAGGAAGTCGGGTACCAGGTGGATGAGGTGCGGATGATCGGCGGCGGCGCGCAAAGCGACTACTGGGCGCAACTGGTGGCGGATGCGCACGGCGATACGGTGAAGCTGCCGGCAGTATCCGAGGCAGCAGCGTTCGGCGCGGCAATGCTGGCGGCGGTGGGGGCGGGTGACATCGGCTCGGCTCATGATGTGGCCGAGTTGGTCACCGTGCGAGGGGAGAAAGCGCCCCGGGAAGGTATCTGCGCCAGCGGGCCCGAGTGGCAGGAGCGGTATGCCGAGGCGCTCGGTGAGACGTGGGGGAAGATGGCGGCGTACCGCGGGTGGCGGCAGTGAAGTGTCGAACGCTGGGCGGACGGACTATGAGTCGGGCTGGAGGCCCGACCTACGCGTAAGAAGAGGCAGTTCGACTCGGGCTGGAAGCTGACAATTGAACAAGGACAGCTTGTTCAATTGTCACCTGAGCTTTCGATGAGGCCGAAAGCTCAGGCCGAGCCACCCATTTGTTGGCAGGACGAGCCACCCATTTGTTGGCAGGACGAGCCACGGGCTCAATCAACTATTCGCGTTACACTGGTTCTGTCCACGAGACGCGGAGCGTGCGCCGGAGGGCAGACATCAGCGGGAGTTTGTTTGCATGTTGAATGACGCGGAACTGACACCGATGTACAGGCAGTGGGCGCAGGCGAAACGCGACTACCCCGATGTGCTGATTCTCTTCCGTATGGGTGACTTCTATGAGATGTTCGGGGAGGATGCGGAGGTCGGCGCGCGCCTGCTTGAATTGACGCTGACAAGTCGCGGCGTGGGTGGCGGGCGCATCCCGATGTGCGGCGTTCCCCACCATGCCATCGGGCGCTACCTGCCAACAAATGGGTGGCTCGCCCTGCCAACAAATGGGTGGCTCGGCCTGAGCTTTCGGCCTCATCGAAAGCTCAGGTGACAATTGAACAAGCT
>JAUWOG010000266.1 GCA_030612305.1 Armatimonadota bacterium
ACAGAATCTGCACAAGTACAGTGGAAGCCCGACCTACGCGTTTGTGTCGGAGGTAAACCTTAGCACCGGGTGCGCCCGTGGTCAAGGAATCACACCTCGCGTGGCGAACTGTATGGTGTGAGCCCGGGCACATCATCGGGATGGAACCGCGTGAGTAACGCATGAGTGTCGCGGGCATTGCGTATGACGGAGGCACACGGATGAGAAAAGTATGGTTGTGGGCGGCTATCATCGCAGTCGTGGCGGGACAGAGCTGTGTGTTCGCGCTGCAGGTAGGCGTCTATACGCGCTCGATTGGGGCAGGTGGTGTGCTGGAGGCGCTTGAGGGCCAGGAGGGCATAGGTGTCGTGAAGCTGGAGAGCCTCGATCTGCCCGGCCTGGTGCAGTGCGATGTCATCGTCCTTGAGAGCATGAAAGGGCTCGGTGGGGGCAACGAGAAATGGCGCGACTCGATACGCACCTTCGTGGCGGCAGGCGGAGGGGTAGTCCTCGAACACGACGCGGTGGGCTTTCGGGGATGGGATGATGAGACGCGGCTGTTCCCAGAGATTGTCGCACTGGGCATTGACCGCTCGACGACAAGGGGAGTGAAGGTGGTTGCCCGGCATCCCGTGACCGCGGACCTGCCGGCGGAGTTTGAGCATGCCTACGAGGACCACATCATGATGCAGGTGGGACCTGAGGGGACGACTGTCATCAATGATGCGGACGGGGTCGCGGCGACGATTGTCGGCGAGTACGGCGAGGGCCGAGTCGTCGGCAACGGGATGATCAGCGGCTACGGAATTGACGAGACTGGAGCCCAGAAACAGATGGCGGCGAGCGGGGCACAGTTGCAGTTGCTGCTGAATGCGATTCGATGGGCCGGCGGGAAGGAACTGTCGGCGCTGCCTCCCGAAGAGGTCGTGGCGCGGATGGCGGCGGCAATCGAGATAGAGCTGGCTGCCAGAGCTCCCCAGCCGCCGCCGTACACGGATTGGTATCCGGCTACGGCGATGGCGGAAGCAGGCTATCAGAAGCAGCCGCTAGAGGAACTGGAGGGGCGCGCGTGGCAGTGGTGGACGCTCAAGCCGGGCTACACAAATGAGATGGTGCACCGGCATGTGCGCCAGATGCGGCGGACCGGCGTGACGGACATCATCTACCTGGGGCAGTCAGGACTGAAACTGGGCTATCTGAGCGAGATACCGGAGGCGAAGCGGCAGTCGTGGGTGGGCCGCTACAAGGGCCGCGACCCGCTGAAGCTCGTCTGCGAGGCGGCCAAGGCGGAAGGGCTGCGAGTATGGCTCGGAATGCACTCAGGCGATTATGGGGAAGGGATGGTCTGTGTTGACCACAAGGGCAAGCCGTACATGTATGGCAGCCATCCGATAGATGATGTGCGAAGCCCGAAGCTGCGGGCGTTCCTCAAGCAAGTTCTCACCGAGGTGAAGCAGAAGTACGACCTGGCCGGCTTCTATTATGACGAACTGTTCTTCAACTATCCGGACAAGTGCGGGAGTCATTTCGACGACTTCTCGGCATGGTGCAACAAGGAGTTTGGCGCGAAGCCGGACAAATCCCTGCTGGATAAGCTGGAGGCGGGAGTGCGCTGGCATGATCCGGAGGATGTCTGGTGGCGGCGGCTGATGCTGTACAAGGCGAAGAACAACGCCGAGTTCATGAAGTTCCTCGCCGACACGGCCCATGGCATGGGGATGGAAGCCATCGGCGAGCTACGGGCGTGCGCGCAGTATGCCGGTGGCGCGACGTATGCGATGGATAACCCGGCGCTGGTGAGGGCGGGCTGCGACTGGTACTACTGCTCGTCAAATAATGCGGATGAGGCCGCGATGGTATATCCGAATGCCGCCGGTGGCCAGCACCACGGAGGGCCGTTCGGGTTCTACAACACGTACAATCTACGCGGGAGGCCGACTTTCAACTTCGTCTTCTACCACATCGAGCACCCCATTGCGTGGGGTAGTCCGGAGCATCCGGAACGGCTCCGCGCGATGCTGCGAGATACCCGGGAATGGGATGGCGCGAAGTCGCTGACGAGGGCGGCGTTGCTCACGTACCAGTACGGGATCATGTTGCAGAATGTGGACCCGCGGCCTGTCGAGAAGATGGAGCAGAGCCTGTTTCTGCGGCTGGCTCGGTATCAGGATGTGGACCGCCTGGAGGCCGAGGATGCGCGGTACTATGGGAATTACCGCGTCCTGGTAGCGTCCCCGCACAGCTTGCAGGGACAGAGCGCGAAGACCTTCGACGCCCTGCACAAGTTCGTCTCCGACGGCGGGACCGTCATCTCGCTGGGCGGAGTGTGGGTGCAGTCGCTGCGTGACCTCACAAAGGCAGTTGATGTGACCGCGAAGTTCGTCGGCGGGAAGTACGAGGGCGAGCCGCGCGCCGTGGACAGCATCAAGATAGGTGATGACACGGAAATCAGGATAGCGCCGCAGGAGTTGAAGCCGTTTACACCGATCGGTGAGGTCGAAGTGCCGGCCACCTTCGCGGACGGAAAGCCGGCAGTCACCTCGCACAGTATCGGAAAAGGCAAGGTCATCGGCATCCACTGTGACGTGTTGAAGGAAATCGCCGCCGATGGGATGGAACTGGAGGCCTATCTGGCGCGTCTCATGTCCGAGGCAGCTCAGCCCGAGATAAGGGTCCTCGACGGCGGCGCTGAGATCAAGACGAGCCTGCAGAAGAACAACTGGGTGGCGGTCTCTCTGTATGAGCGAGAGACGCCGGCGACGGTGAAGGTCAGCGTGGATGTAGAGAGGCTCGGAGTGAAAGCCGACGGCTACCGCGTGCTGCTCTACGGGCGCAGCCGCGAACTCCTGAAGCCGACGGGCGTCTATCACCCAGCGCCTTGGACGGCACAGGACCTCAAGGAAGGCCTGGAACTGACAATGCCAACCGCGGGGACGAGTCATTGGGACCTGCCGGAGGATCTGGGATTGTCCGTCTGGCCGGAATGGGACCAAGAGTGGCTGGGGACGCAAGCGCCGAAGATGTGGGCCGGTCACCGTGGCCTGCGGGAGTGCGGCTTTGAGGTCCTCGTTGTCTGTCCCGATGATGAGCTGACAATCAGTGGGGAGAAGACGGTGGTGGGAAAATGAGAATCGCGATGACATGGCGTGTGGTGCTCGTCGGCGCGGTTATTGCACTGAGCCTCATACCCGTGCAGTGCCGGGCGCTGACCGTCTTCCAGGCCCACTTCAACGGGGAGCTGGTGACTACTGAGGGCCAGGAGCCGCTCGTCGCTGAGAAGGTGGCGTTTGCGCCCGGCCGGTGCGGCACACAGGGCATCTTCGTCACCGATGAGACGAAACTCCACTATGCCGCCACAGGCAATATCAGCCTCTACCAGGGCACAGTCGGGATGTGGATAAGGCCGGTAGGCTGGCGCGGAGGCGTGCCGAAGAAAACGCGGTACCTGCTTGACTGGCGGCAGGAGAAAACGAACAAGGAGAACTACCTGGCGCTCGTCCAGAACGGCAACTCGACGGTGAATGTGCATCTGCGGGACCAGAACGGCAACACCATCATCGCCATGACCAGACCGTCCAACGTCTTCCAGGATCAGACCTGGGTGCATCTGGCGGCGGCGTGGTCGGCCTTCACCGGCACCATCCGACTCTATGTCAACGGGCAACTGCTCGATGAGCGGAGCAGCAGTGAGCCGCTCGTCATCGGGCCGACTGGCGAGGCGATACGGATAGGCAGTATCGGCGCGTATTCCGTGGATGGCATCATTGACGAAGTCGTCATCAGCGACCGGTTCCTCGGAGAGGATGAGGTGATGGCGGAGGTGAGGAAGGGCATCGTGGCATATTCGGAGTGAGGCCATGGTAAGGGACGCGGAGAAGCGGCAACGACATGGGCGCACAACCAACAACATGAGGAGGATGATGAGAATGAAAACCGCAAAATGCTTGATGGCAGTGGTTGTACTGATTTCGTTGGCTGTAATCTGCAGTGCGGCTGACTTACCGATCAGCCGAGTAGTGCTGTTTTCCAGCGGCGTCGGCTACTTCGAACGCGCCGGAACGGTGGAAGGGAATGTCAAGGTTGAACTGTCCTTTCGGGTTGACCAGATCAACGACATTCTCAAGTCCATGACGCTGCAGGACCTCAGCGGCGGCACCATCGGGGCCATAACCTATGCGCCGCAAGACCCGCTGAGCCATACGCTGAAGTCATTTGCCGTGGATGTCGTCGGCAATGCATCGCTGGGCGAGTTGCTCTACAGTCTGATGGGGGCGAAGGTCAACATAGCCACCAGCGACGGTGCCGTGACCGGGGCTATCGTCAGTGTCGAGGAGCAGGAGAAAACCGTCGGCGACAATGTGCTGACCTTCGAAGTCCTCAATGTGCTGACCGACAAGGGCCTCGTGCAGGTTCCGCTCTGGCACATGAAGAGCATCGCGCTGAGTGAGAAGAAGCTGAGCGCGGACCTGAGCAAGGCGCTGGCAGCAGTCGCGGCCTCGCGCGACCTCGATAAGCGCAGCGTGACCATTGCCTTCAACGGTACCGGCAGCCGTGACGTCCGGCTCGGATACCTGCTGGAGACGCCGGTGTGGAAGACGAGCTACCGGCTGCTGGCCGATGAGGGGAAGATGTTCGTGCAGGGCTGGGCGATAGTCGAGAACACCACCGATTCGGACTGGGAGAATGTGGGCCTGAGTTTGGTTTCGGGCCGGCCGGTGAGCTTCATCCAGAACCTGTATGAGCCGCTCTACGTTCAGCGACCGGTGATTCAGCCGCAGATCGCCGCCGTCGCCAGGCC
>JAUWOG010000092.1 GCA_030612305.1 Armatimonadota bacterium
TCAAAAAGCATCTATGTTCAGGTCTGCGTTCTCGGCTACCATGCGTCCGAACAGAGCAATATCGGCGGCCCCGGCAACATCTCTGAACTCCTTGGTGAGCTGCTTTTTGAGTGCCGCTAGCGCTTTGCTGTCGGCTTCATCTCCGTCAGCTTGCGGGGCAAGGTCGTCCCACTTCTCGATGAGGACCTCCTTGATACGGGCGATCTCCCCGGTGCCGAGATAAAGGCCTACGGCCGTGCGATTGTCCTTACCAACCTTGCTGGCGAGCGCCGCCATAACTGCCGAGGCGACTTCGGTGGCGGCTTCTTCAGCCTTGCCATCTGCGACGAGTTGGTCAGCCAGTTCACCGATCAGGCGACGGCTGCGCACTCCTATCTCAGAGCCGACGGTCTCGGCAAAGAGCTGGTGCTGGCGAGTAGCCCGCTTGATGCACTGGCTCGATATGCGAGCGCGACGGCAGCCGCCAAACTCGCAGTCCTTGGGAGCATTGGTGTCGTCACGATTGAGACATGAGGGGGCGAAATTCTGCAGTATGTGCAGTTCGATTTTCACTGGTTTCCTCCTAATGGTTGCATACGTTTGGTGAGTCGCTACTCCTGGTGCTACTCTTGCTCAGCGTCGGCGGTCTCGGCGGGTTGGTCTTGCTCGACTTCAGAGCCGCGTCCCCAGAACTTCTCAGCCCATTGGCGCTGGATGAAGCGGTCGGGATGGTTCCAGCGTTGCAGGTCGGTGATGAGCTGAGCCCAGTTGACAGAGACCTCCTTCGAGCCGGCCAGCGTGACGGCGTGCCGCAGGTGATTGGCCAGGTCCTCGGAGTGGGCGTTCAGTAGAGCCACGAAGCGCTTCTCGAGGCTGTCGCCTGCTTCGCCTTCTGTTCCGCGGATCTGCGCGAAGGTCGTACCCATGTTGCCGTCGGCACAGTTGCTCTGGTTGAGAGCGAAGAGCGAGCCGACCAGGAAGTAGGTATCCGCTGCGGTGCGGTTCATGTCTGCGGTCCACGGGACCATGACCGGGAATGTCTCCGGTGTCGTCCCGGGCGGCTTGCCGACGCCCCTGCGAAGAGCAGCCAGCGCACCACGATCCTCCCGCTCCACGAAGCCGAGCAGATACTTCACGAACCTGCTCACGTGACTATTTGCTTTGAGCATGTTTCACCTCCTCATGACGATAATCTCTGATAGCCTTTCCGTATATCTGTCCGCGCAATTGGCCTTCGGCTACCACCATTGCCCGGAGGAAGCGCGGTGTCTGCGGGAAGCCACGAGTGGTCTGCTCGAAGGCATCCATGGCTGTTCTCGCCACGCACTCGTTAGCCCACCACTGCAGCACTTCGGTGCGGTGAGCCATGTCGCCGGGCAGCCGGAGCAGCAGTTCGCTGAAGCGCGTCTCCAGTTCCGACCAGTACGTCGGCAGAGCCGGGTAGCCGTCCACCATCTTGCTGATGACATCGCTGTCGGCGCTGCGGTCCTCTTCCGGAGCAGCAATGATACCGGCCAGTAGCCAGAGGCCCTTGCGCAAGGCGGTGCCCGCCTCTTCGGCCAGTCCGAGAGCCCTTCTCAAGTCCCCGACTAGTTCGGCGTCAGTCAGATAGCTGAGAGGCACCGGCTGGCGCTCATGTCGCCAGAAGTAGACTTTGGCCTGGTAGCTGCACAGGCCGGCGACGGAGATCGCGTATGCCCGTTCGTAGGGAAGAATACCATCATCAGCGTACTGAGCAATCCAGTCGAGGGTTCGCGGACGCTGTTGTACTTCCGAGATAGACTGGAACAGAGCCGTGCTGTCGCGCCAGAACGCACGGTGCTCTCGCAGGCGAATGGCAGGCCAGGGGTTCTCGGAGGCCTTTGCCTTCTCCCGTTTGGTGTAAGCCATCATCGCGTCAGTTGGGTGATAGTCCCTTGGAAACTGGCGGCCCTTGCTGACCACGATCTGGCTGACCTCGAGCATGTTGTCGTGGTCCAGCTGCGGGCGCAACCAGATGCGCCGAGACTGCCAGGTGAGATAGTCCAGGTATCCGTTAGGCAGGGCTTCTTCGATCTGCGCGGGGCGATCCTGCTCCCAGGCAGGGCCATCATTTGTGCCGCCTGCAAGGGGCTCGTCGTTCTCTGGGGCATAGATGACGAGGTTGAGGAGCAGCGTCTGGAAGAGAGTGTCCCCTGTCGCCATGATCAGAGCGCCTGCCACCAGCGGGGCGGCGGTGGCGCTGCATTTTCCTCCCTCGATGGCGATGAGGCCGCCGGTTGCATAGTCCTGCTCGGTGATGAGGAAACGGGCGGCTCTCGAAGGGTGGACGGAGACCGGAATGTCATCCCGGCTATGATCGAAGAGCGTGTCGTTGTTGCCCGAGGACAGTTCATGGGTCAGATTGCCTACGGACTTGGCGTTCATGTCGGCCACAGCAGGCGTCTGGTAAAACGGGCGCTCTTCGTCGAAGAGGTCGAAGCGGTGTCGCCACTCATCGAGATACTCTGTCAGCTTGTGTTCGTCAAACCGCCCGGCCTCCCACATCTCGGCCCACTCATCCGGGTGCGCAGGTCCGAAGACGCGGTGCAGTATCGCCAGCATCAGCCGGTGCAAGCACACGGTCACGAGCGGTGAGGCATCCAGCACCTCGCGAATCTCGTGGGCACGCACGAGAGCATCCCGAAGGCTCAGCTCTTTGCTGGTGCCGTCGAGCATCACGCAGGGGATCCAGCGTTCCTGTGTCAGGTCAAACGAATAGCTCATTTGTCATCTCCTCCTGTGTTGGTGTAATCAACGATCACTCCCAGTTCGGGATCTACAGCTATCACGAATCCGTCACCCGGGCACTTGCCGTCAGCATCCAGATAGCCCACGCGGAGATGACGCAACAGTGCGTTCCTCCGCCACGCCGGAACCTCTGCGTCAAGGAAGTGCTTGTGCAGTCGCCAGCCGCCGAGGGACACCGAACGCTCGACGAGTGCCTTGGCCTGCTCGCGGTCGGGTTCGTGTTGCAGCGCAATTGGGCGCGCATGATCTGCGTCCAGGTAGCAGTCCTCAGCCGAACCATACAAGAAAACCACGCTGATAGATGGCCGGTCAGACCAGCGTGTCATCGCTTGGAGTTGCGCATGTGTCCTCGGGTCTTCATCGTCAGCCAGGTCCATCCTGGTCATGTCGGATAGAGGCCCGCGGGCCTCGGGGCGCTTGAGGATGCTGCCCTTAGCCAGCAATGTCAGTTTGGCTGTCTGCGCCTGCTGCTTGGCCCAGGCGCGACTCATGCGGGCCTGCAAGTCAGAGGGAAGACCGGCGGCCTCGCACTCCTGAGTGTACACAGCTTCGATCAAGGGAGATACATCATCTGGCACCACAATACTCTCACACCGGCGCAACTGTAGCCATGTCCGCAGCAGCACATACTCGGAGTACACATAGGCCGACAGTCCGAAGTCGGGCAAGCTGCTGTCATCTTCGGGAGGTCTCATCAGCCAGAGGGTAGGCGTGGCGAGACGTGGTGACCGCCGATGATGGGCGTGGCGATGAAGTCGGCCGGCACGCTGGATCAGCAAGTCCACGGGCGCTACTTCGCTGACCATGAGGTCGAAGTCTATGTCGAGGCTCTGTTCGATGACCTGCGTGGCGACCAGGACAGCCTTCTTCGGACGTTGCGCGTCATCGTGATCTTTGCCTTTGCCAAACCGACGAACTGTTCGCTGTTCACGTTGCTGGCGTTCTGCAAAGGGGAAACGGGCATGGAACAGGTCAAGCTCGATGTCTGAGCCGGCGAGAGTATCCTTGAGGGCCAGATACGTGGCCTGGGCCTGTCGAACCGTGTTGCAGATACAGGCTGCGCAACCGCCATCAGTAAGTGCGTCTTTGAGCTGGTCGGCCAGAGTGTCGAGATCGCCGTCAACCCAGTTCAAAGCGAGAGGGTCGCGGCGCTCGACCTCGAAGGTAGCTGCTCCGCCCTTGCCGTCGCAGGTCCAGGTTATGGACGGATAGGGCGGAGCGTCTGGCTGGGCTGCCTTGCCGCCGTAGGCTGCGAGCAACTCGGCCCTCCGATGCGATGGCAAGGTAGCCGATAGCAATATGACCGAGGAGCCGAGTGCGGCAAGCCACTCCAGCAGCCTGTCCAATACTGTCGAAGTGTAGGTATCATAGGCGTGAACCTCATCGAGGATGACGGTCTTGTTGGCCAGGCCGAACAGTCGCACAAAGACGTGCCTGGTCCTGAGCACGGCGAGCAGGGCCTGGTCAATGGTGCCGACGGCGAAGGGCCCCAGAAGCCCCCGCTTTCTGTAGGTGAACCATCCGCGCGCGACAACCTCCCCGGCACTGCTTCCGTCCTCGTCGTGCACCTGCCGGATGTGCTGAAGTTGCTGGTACTCGTCAGATAGTACCGCCTGACCGTGGAGCAGATGGAGGTTGACAGTCTGATCCGGGTAGGCCGCTTGCAGGTAGTCCTGAAACCGCCCCAGCATCGCATTGGCCGTAGCCTGAGTGGGCATGGCCACGTAGCAACCCCTTTGCCCAAGCGCGCGGCTCCAATGATCTGCGAGATAGAAAGCCGCTTCGGTCTTGCCCTCGCCGGTCGGGGCCTCAATGAGCACAAACCCCGGCGCGTGCAACTCGTCAGCTACTTTTACCACAGCATCCTGCATGGGACGCGGTTGGGCGATCTCGGGGAACAGCACTGAGAAGGGGGCTTCGCCGCCGGTCGGCTGCCAATCCAGCCATCCCAGTTGCCGCAGGGCCTCGCGGGCTCGCTGGCGGGCCAGTTCGCCATATTGCAGGAGGTCGTCGCAGGCAGGCGCGTAGGGGAAGTGCTCGTCGGATGAACCGATCCAGTCCGCGACGGACGTGATCCCGGCCAGAAGTAGCATGACTGTGGTCATCTGCTCCGCGCTGACGCAGGGGGCTTCGTCGTCGGGCACGCCCGTGAAATCGGCCAGATGACGGAAGAGCTCAGCACGCGTACCAGGCCAGGGCTCCTCTCCGAGCTCTCTCATGTCCAGGCGGTCAGGCCGCAGGTCCGAGGCCGTCGGCAGGATACCATGGTGGCCGCCGATGGCAGTACCGAAGCTCTTCGCAGTCTTATTCGCTATTGGCGAGAGTGAGAACGGAGGGCTCGTGAGAAGATCGCCTATTGTTTTGGCACTGACGAGACCATGGTAGGCCTTCGCGCCAGGGGGAAAAGTGAAGCCTTGTGCTTCGAGTACGGCTTTGCGCTCAGCAGACTTGGCCTGGAACGCAGGCGAAGCCTTGCCCAGGTCGTGAAGGCCGGCAAGGAATGCCACCCAGGTGCGTGCCGCCTCCTGACTTGTCAGACCCAAGGCCTCACACAGGAACCTCCTGGTGGCGGCAGGCAGGCTTTCGTCCCACAACGCTTCGGCAACGGCTGCCACATCAAACAGGTGGCAGAGCAGGGGATGGTATTGCGTAGTCGCGCCTTGCTGTGTCTTCGCCCAAAGGGCAAACACGGCTTCCGTCGGCTCGCGTGGAGCGCAATGCCTACCACTGGGGAACTCCTCAAAGTCGCCTGCAGACATGGACTACCTCCTGCTTGACACACACCCTTCACTCCACGTAGCGCTATCTGCGGGTGTCGTCTGGACTTCTGTCGCTCTGGCGATCTGAGTGCGATTCCTCCACAATGTCACTGCCTCATATCCAACCCCGATCTTGCGACAGAGACGTCTTCAAATATCATAGCATAAGAAGCTGACATGCTCTGTCAGGTCGCTGAGTAGTTTGACAACATTCTTTCAACGCTTCGCGCCATCTGCTTCCGAAGGGCTTCTGGATGCAATGCGACAGCATCTGCTCCCAGACCAAGTAGCCAGGTGCGGAATTCGTCCGTGAGCGCAACCCGAAAATGCAGCTCGAGTTCGTCGTGTCCCCTGCGCTCGGTGCGTTGGCTGGCATGAAGACGGCCTGATCGTAGGCGTCGTGCAGCCTTCCCACGTACCAGTATCTTCACATCTTGCCGACGTCCACCGGTCACCTCCCATGCCCCGGAGAAGTGGCTATCCAGATCATAGTCGTCTGGGATATCGGCCAGCTGATGGAGTATCTCCAGCTCTTCAAACCTATCCAGTCGGAATGTTCTCTCTTCGCAGCGCAGTTCACAGAATGCGACCAGGTAGTGAGCATCGCCGCGGTACGTAACGCCATAGGGGTGCAAGACCCGTTCGGTCAATTCGTCTCGATCAGGCGAGCGATAGATGCCACGCAGCTTGCTACGTACTCTCCTGGCGTGGAAGGCGACTGCGATGTTGCCGGCAGCAGCCGGGCCATCAGTTTGCGGCGCAGATATGTCTATGCCGTCGTCGCCAGCCAAAGCCGCGTTCAGGGCATCGGGGGACCCGCACGCAGTTGTCAGCTTGTCTATGACGGTGCGAAGATCGGGTCGTAATGCGGCAGGTACGCAGTCCTCCACCCAGTGCCCGGTGAGGCCTGCGAGTTAAAGACCATCATGATATCCTGCCCCCGCGCCATCAGCCCACGATCGTTTCGCATCCCACGTCGTCCGGCGGTCCGCTTGCTCTCGTCGCGTTCAGTGGCCCGCGCACGCAGGCAGGGCAATACAATACCAGTGGCGAACATAGCTGCGGCAGGATACGATGGTCCTGAGATCACCCGCAGCATAGCCCACAGAGGAGGCACGAAATCACCGCACACAAGGCGTTCCGGAGGTCTGCCTGGATAGTGATCCTTGTTGGTATGGTGTTGTGCATGACCTGCATAGCCGGTGCTGATGACATAGACGATCTGGAGGCGTTGTTCGAGGACGATCCGGCGCAGGGGTTTGTGGTGGCGGACGAGATGTTCGAGAAGCCGTACAGAGACGGTGATCTGGGGGCGATGACGGCACTCATAGACGTGGTCGCACCGCACGCCGAGGAGTGCCAGTATGTTCGCGTACTGGAATTCATGGTCATGGACGCAGTATCTGTCGCAAAACGCTCAGGCGATTGGGAAACGGCCGGCAGGTTGCTCCAGCTCCTGGCTGAGTACTGGTGCGGCTCGTGGAATCGCTGCTCTCGCCTCCGCATCAAATACCTGATCGAACAAACCGAGGTAGCCTACCAGAGAGCTGGAACACAACCCGATAGCCTCGAGGCACTTCGTGAAAAAGGGGAAGCAATCCGTCCCGGGTGGAGGAGCAGCGTCTGGGATGTCGAGATCCCCGAGGACTACCGCTCGGATTTTGAAGCGCTGGATGAGGCTGCTGCCGAAGGAAGGTATGACGAAGCCGTAGATATCATGGAAGCCATTCTGACGTGCACGGCAGATGGGCCTGGCACAGGCAAGTATGCGGACATGTTGAGCCGCATCGGAGGCTACTGCTGGATACCGGGCGCCGAAGAGCTATTCCCTCTTATGTGCGAACTCATGGACGTGCGACGCGACTCGCAAGGCCTCCGGGACCGCTATTTCACTGTTCGTGCGTGCATGGAAGCGTGGGGCGGCTGGTGGGATGAACCTGTTCTTGAGATGTTCAGGTGGTGTATGCCAGCTACCATCAAGCGTTGCGGCATGATCCCCGCCTTCATGTACTGGCCTTACGTCCACAAACTGTACAAGTTCGGATATCACGATGTCGCAGAATCCGAAGTCAGGTACTGGCTAGACCTGTATTACAGTCGCCCCAAACCGAGTGACTTCGACTTGATGGAGTCATATCAGCTGATTGGTCCATATACCCCCAGAGAACTCACAAATGTCGTTATGGAACTCTCCCTGACTTCGGTATGTAGATCCGGGCTGTCGCCCGCAATAGTCGCTCGCCAGATAGCATTGGTGCTGGAGAGGACGCCTGGGAATATCAGAGGCCACCGAGGGCTTGACATTGCACACATCGCGCATCGCGCCGTGGCGCTTTACTCCAGCGCTGAGAAGCGGGTGGAGG
>JAUWOG010000195.1 GCA_030612305.1 Armatimonadota bacterium
ATCCTATGCTCCTTTGGGGCCGTGCGCCACCAACGTCGGCCCGAAGTATGGTGTGGGTCGCTGCGTCATTCGCTGATGGGTTTGGCCTGTTTGGCTAGAGCTACAATTGCGTCGAGCTTCTCGACAACCTCGGGATCAATCTGCTCCTCGGGAACGAGACCTGCCAACTCATGGTAGTTGCTTTTGGCCAGCAAGTTCGGCAGATCGAGCTTCTCGAAATACCGCCGGAAAACCGGAGTCAGGAACTCGTCACTGGCCTTGATGTCGTCTGACCAGGGCCCGGGGTCACCCAGGATTTCCCGCGCTTCGGCGACTTCCCGAATTGATGCGCGCATGGCGTCTTCCCGTTCCCCACGTTTCGCCAAGGAGAACAAGTCGGTTGCTTCCTCTCCCCGAGCATAGGCCATCAACACATCTTCCTGACACAGGTAATTCTCGATCTCTCTCTTGCGCCACTGTAGCACTAGCGGCCCCTCTGCGTGGTCCTCCTGCTGCTCAAGTCGGTCAAAGAGCGCGATGCCGAGAAGGTCCGGGCTTGCCTCCCTCAACCCCCAGAAGTGCGTGCGTGCCTTCTGAGGTTGGTTGCCGACATCATGCACGAACGGGCGCTCAAGGTAGGAACTTGCCTCGTGTCCAAGGGTTTCGGCAAAGGCCCGTAGGATCGCAAGGTCAGTCGAACCCTCGAGGTACAATACCCAACCGGTCATTTCCGCCTGGTAGTAATCCTCGTAGCCGATCTCTTTCAGGGACTTCAGGACCTGGCTGCCGCGATCATCAATGCGATGGGGGCTACCCACAAATGCCACGACTACGTCACGGTCAGCCGCTTTTCTGAGAAGCACCTCGGAGTGGCTCGCTGCGATGACCTGGCTATTCTGCTCGCGTGCCACTCGCGTCAGCACCTCGTAAATCTGCCCCTGCCGCAGAATCTCCAAATGGGCATCAGGTTCATCGAGAAGAAGAACGGTACGCGGATTGGAATACAGATGAGCAAGTAGTAGCAACGTATGCTGAAAGCCGCGACCAGACGAGGACAGGTCCAACTCAACGCCTCCTTCCTCATAGGCCATCGTGATCTCGCCTCGCTCTTGCACATAGTCCGGCGCGAGGAGCTTGACGCCAAATAGCTCCTTGATGTGTGTGGTCAGTCTTTCCCATTCCGGGTTGTCGGGCCGGTTGTCGAATATCTGGAAGCATAGATTCCGCAGCACCTGAGCAGTTTGTGCCTCGCCGATAAGGACATTGATCCGGCCCGGCTCCAGCTTTGTCTCTGTTGCGGCTAGCCCAGACATCGGCGGCAGAAATGCCACCTGAACACCTGACGCCTCCGGCGGGATAGCCATGGCATCGCCGCCATTTTCACGGTCCCTGCGCAAGGGCCGACAGTAAAACGACTCTGGGTTTGCGTAGTAGAACTCCAACCCGCACTCCCAATGCTTGTCTTCTGTGACGCCCTCAACCACGATTTCGATGAACACAGGGCTGGTCTTCTGCTTCCCATCTGCCTTCTGCACATCTGCCACATGTGTATGTAGATCGCGCCACAGCAGTTTGGCCTGGGGAACGGGTACTGCAATGAGATCGAATCGGTTGATCGTAACGCCCGGACGCTTTTCCGGCGCTCGTTTGCCGCCGCGAACTTCATTCCACCTGCGCAGGCCTACATCCCATAACGCAAGCGCCTGTAGAGCGGCAGTCTTGCCGGAGTTGTTGGGACCGATGAACACCACTGCGTTACCAAGTTCGATGTCAACGTCATCGAACTTCTTGAAATTCCTCACTTTCAGTCTGGTGAGCATCCTTTTTCCACCTGACGAGGCGTCTATATTGAGATAGTCGCCTCAATGAAGTTGGTTACATTCAAAGGGGTAATATCGCCAGTTTATTGGAAAGCATTGTCGCGATGATGACGCAGGCTATTTCGTCCTGTGACGGCATTTGTCCTGCACAGGCATAAGCTTGGCAACGTGTGAAGGATGGACATTCGATACACCTTGACAATCGAACGTATGTTTGATAGGGTGGGCCCAGTGGGACTGCAATGAGATTGCAGTGGCGCGTCAATGGGCCGCCAAGGGGGCAGGCAAATGCACAACTCTCAGCAGGCACCAGCCGCCACACACGCTATTCCCCACTCCTTCACCTGGCGCGGTAAGGAGTACAGAATCAAGCAGATTGGGGGCCATTGGCGAATCCGGGGGCGATGGTGGAAGGCAGAAGGCGACCGCTATTTCTTCCGCGTGATCACCACAAATGGCGCCATCCTCGACCTCTGCGTGGACCAGACCACCGGCCAATACCGCGTCGCCGCAGTGCATGATTGAGTGACTTCACCAGCCGGCCTGTGGGAGCATGATCCGCACCGATGAGCTTCACCCATCTGCATGTACATTCCAATTTCTCTCTTCTCGACGGAGCCGCGCCGCTAGACGCACTTGTCCAGGCCGCCGCCGAAATGCACTACGACGCCCTCGCGCTGACCGATCACGATGCGCTCTATGGCGCTGTACGCTTCTATCAAGCCGCCATCCGATACGGTCTCAAACCGATCATCGGCGCGGAAATGACCGTCGCAGCAGTTGCCAAAACCGCCGGCAATTGCCCCACTCACCTCGTACTTCTGGCCGAGGACAATGAGGGATACTCCAACCTCTGCCGGCTCGTCACCGCGGCAAGGCTTGGCACCACGCAGCGCGCGCAGGCGTTCTCACCGCAATACGCGGCGCTGGACCGTGACAATCCGCTGCTTTCACAGGAGCATCTTGCCCGTCACTGTTCCCATCTCATCGCGCTTTCCGCTTGTCGGCGCGGGGAAATCGCCCAGCATCTACTGGCCGGCAAGCAGACGCTCGCCCATCAGACCGCCCATTACTACAAGGGCCTCTTCGGGCCGGGCAATTTCTACATCGAGCTGCAGAATCACCTCCTGCCACCACCGGCACAGCACCTCCGCTACCGGCTCGCCGACCTCGCTCACAGTGTCGGTCTCCCTATCGTCGCCACCAACAATGTCCACTACGTCACCAAAGATTATTCATCCCTCCAGGACATGCTTGTCTGCATCCGCAACAACAAATCAGTTGACGAGCCGCAGCCACAGCGCAAGCGCAACAGCGAATACGACCTCAAATCAGCGGCCGAGATGCGGCAGCTTTTCGCCGACATGCCCCAGGCGCTGCAGGCCACCTCGGAGATCGCCGGCCGCTGCAGTTGGCATCTCGACCTCGAGCATTTCCACTTCCCGCTCTTCGACCTCCAGGCCGTCCGCAAGCAGGACTGCGGCCGCTACCCGCTGCCGCAGGAAGACGACGACGCGCAGGGCTACCTGCGACGGCTTGCCTATGCCGGGGCCAGGTGGCGTTACGGCGAGGTCTCCTCCGAAGTGGGCAAGCGGCTCGAACACGAACTGCGCATCATCGAGGGCCAGGGGTTGTGCGACTATTTCCTCATCGTCTGGGACATCGTGCGTTTTGCCCGCAGCCAAGACATCCCCGCCACCGGCCGTGGTTCAGCAGGCGACTCGCTCATAAGCCACGTGCTCGACATCACCCAGGCCGATCCGATTGCCCACGAGCTGCTCTTCGAGCGCTTCCTCAGCGCCGAGCGTCGCGGCATGCCCGACATAGACATAGACTTCTGCTCCCGCCGCCGCGACGAGGTCACCGCCTACATCTACCGGCGCTACGGGGCCGAGCATGTCGCCGCCGTCTGCACGCTCAATACCTTCCGCGCCCGCTCGGCAATCCGCGACATCGGCAAGGCGCTCGCCATGGACGAGGCCGAGATCGGCCGGCTCGCCGGGGTCTTCCCCCATACCAGCGCCGCCCGCATCCAGGAAGCGCTCGCCACACTCCCGGAAGCCAGAGACGCTTCCGTGAACCTGTCCGACAAGGGCCTGCTGTTGCAGCTTGCCGAGCAGATTAGCGGCTTCCCGCGCCATCTGAGTGTCCATGTCGGCGGCCTGGTCATCAGCGCCCGGACGCTGACTGCTATCGCACCGCTCGAAGCCGCCGCCAAGGGCATAGTCATCGCCGGATTCGACAAAGACGACATCGAGGCCCTCGGCCTGCTGAAGATGGACATCCTCGGCCTGCGCATCCACTCGGCGATACACGACTGCCTCGATGACATCCAGCGCCATACCGGCAAGCGCCTCGACCTCGAGACCATCCCCCTCGACGATGAGGCCACTTTCCGCCTGCTGCGTTCCACCAAGACGATAGGGCTCTTTCAGCTTGAGAGTCCCGGCCAGCGCAACCTGCTCGGCCGCGCGCAGCCCGCCGAGTTCGAGGAGATCATCGCCAACATCTCGCTCTTCCGCCCCGGCCCGGTACGTGCCGACATGATCGCTCCATACCTCCGCCGCAAGCACGGACGCGAGCCCGTCACCTACCTCCATCCGGCGCTCGAGCCCCTCCTGCGCCGCACCTTCGGTGTCATCATCTACCAGGAACAGGTCATCCAGATCGCCCAGGCTATCGCCGGCTTCTCGCTCGGCCAGGGCGACATCCTCCGCCGCGCCATGACCCACGACCGCGACGCCGAAGACATGGAAGACATGCGCGGCGAATTCGTCCAGGGAGCCGTCCGCCGTGGCATTGACGAGTTCGTCGCCGACCGCATCTTCAACGACATCGGCGGCTTCGCTGCCTATGGTTTCAACAAGGCGCACGCCGCATGTTTCGCCAAAATCTCCTACCAGACCGCTTATCTCAAAGCGCACTACCCCGCCGAATTCCTCGCCGGCATCCTCTCCAACGAGCCGATGGGCTTCTACCCGCCGCGCACCGTGGCCGAGGATGCAAAGCGCCTCGGCATCGCCATCCTCCCCGTCTGCGTCAACCGCAGCGAGGACCGCTTCACCGTCGAAGAGGGCAATATCCGCGTCGGCTTGCGGCTCTTCCGAGGCATGAGCGAGGCCGCTCTGCAATCAATCCTTCGCACCCGCAAAGACGGGCTCTTCAGGTCCCTGCGCGACTTCTGCCGGCGCACCAGCGTACCCAGGCCGACGGTCGAGAACCTCATCCTCGCCGGCGCCTTCGAGTTCACCGGCCGGACCGTCCCGCAGCTATCGTGGACACTCGCGAGTCTGCCTACGAGTACGGTAGCCAACGGTCACGGGCGGCGCGGCGCGGAACAACTCGACCTTGCCGAAAGCGAGCTGGCCGCCGCATTACCCCGGCTCAATACACAGACCGAGTACGGACGCATCGGCTTCCAGCTCAAGGTCATGGGGGGGAGTGCCGGCGTGCATCCGTTCACCTTCTGGCGCAGGCAACTGCAGGACCCGGAGGTCCTCCACAGCACCCAACTCTACAGCCGGCGTGACGGCGACAGAGTCAAAGTGGCGGGCATCGTCGTCGCGCGGGCGCGGCCACCGACGCGCAGCGGGCGCACTGCCATCTTCATCAGCCTCGAGGATGAAAAGGGCCTCGTTGATG
>JAUWOG010000493.1 GCA_030612305.1 Armatimonadota bacterium
CTTCCACAGGCCGGCTCCGCCCGCACCGATGGCATGGATGGCCTTGTCCGTACCGGCGGCGAAAATCTCATCGCGGCCATCCCCGTCAACATCGGCCACCTGCATCGCGTTGAGGTGGAAGCCGCTGGTGACGATTTGCGCCTTCGGGGCGATGCCGTTAAGTTCCACGGAGTCGATATAGACATTGTGCTTGTCGGTATAGGGGACGGCGATGATCCGCACATAGCGGGCACTCATCGCCTTGTCCGCACGCATCGAGTACTCCGTCAGCCCGTTAGGGAGCTCCGCGGAGATCTCCACAGAGCCAAACTCGCGAATGTCCTTGGCAAAGCCGTCGTTACTCACCACAGCCGTGAGTTTACTGACGCCGCAGCCGCCGTTGAAACTCACCAGTTGCCGCGACTTGACCAACACCTGCGCGATGTCACATCCCTTCGGGAGCTCGATATCCAGCGTCACGGTCTCGCCGTCGTGGAACATCACATTCCCGCTGGAAGCTAGCAGCGCCGGGGGCTTCCCGACGGGGTAGCCGGCTTCGGACGGTATCATCGGAGTCCGATCGGCGGCGAGCTTGGTCCCCGGCATCGTCGCGAAATTCGAGAAGCAGCGGAAGTCGTTGTACTCCCACAGCTTGACCAGCTTCTCGCCGGTGCCAGGCTCAGGGCGCTCGATGGTACCGGCGGCGGAAGCATACTTCTCGTACTGGTCCCCGAGTGCCTTCGAGATGCTGGCGAGCCCCTGCTTATCAATCACCCGCAGCTTCAGCGTGTGACTCCCTGCCTCCAGCATCTCAGTCTTCTCCCCGTCGGCTGCACTGTACGTTACCTCGACGTCTTCCTTCGCTACCACCTGCGCCTCGCCGGTCTTCAGATTCACCTGGACATTCACCGGCATATTCGAGGACAGCAGCGGGCCTCGGACACGCAGCCTCGTCGCTGCCGCTGCGGTCAGTGTATCTGCCGTCAGATGGAAGACGCCGGCCTCGATGGCGACACCGGGGATGAGCGTCGAGCGGTTGATGCCGGCGGCTGCCAGCTTGCCGTCATCCTCGATCATGTACGTCGTCGTGTCGCCCGCGCGATAGACATCCACGTGCTGCGGCTTGTCAGTCAGGTCCGTCGTATAGAAGAGATTGGCGAACTGGTAACTCTCGCCGCTCTCCATATCCGCCTTGGCTGCCTCGACCAGGGCGCGTGCCTCGGTCATCGGGAAGGGCTTGGAGTTGAGTGAAGTGCCGGCCGATTGCTTCTCAGCCAGCGTCGCATCGGAGGCGGCGACAAGGTTGAAGCGGCCTGGCTCCTTCAGAGACGTCCAGCGGCGCCCATCGAGGCGAGCGTTTCCAAGCGTTCGCCAGATGCACTGGAAGCTGTACTCAGCTGGGTCAATGCACTGCAGGTCATCCACCACAAAATAGTAGCGTCCCTTCGGCCAGATTACCGCCCGGTCCCAATACACCCCATTGTAGTTGTCCAGCCGCGACTCGAAGATGCCGACATCATCGAAATCCGCCTGCGCAGTGACCTGCGCGAGTCCCGGCGTGCGCCCGGCCCAGCCGTCCTTGAGTATCGTAACCGTGTTGTGCTCCGCCAGCGCCGGTATCATGTAGCCGTCGTCATACAGCCGCGGCTGGCCCTTGTCCGAGTAGTTGATGATGCAGTTGGCGTCCGGGTGCGCGTGGAAACCGTAGCCGACACCGCTCATGGACACGTACTGGTCACCGGACTCGAAGCCGCTGCGGAAAGACACCTTGTCATAGCAGGCATTTATCGGCATGTTGCGGTCCGCATCATAGACCCGGTAGTTGTACAGCCATTCCGCCAGCGGAGCCACATCCACCCCCAGCAGGTCATCGGGCCGTTCGCGCGCCAGTACCTCCTCCGGAACCCAGAACCGCTTCGGCCCGCCCCCGTGATGCTCGTACCACCACAGGTAGCGACCATCCTTGTAATGCCACGCCGCCAGCGGGAACACATCCACCATGTACTTGCCATGGAGGCCGGAGGCGTCGCCGAACCCCGACACGCTGCCGAGATTGTTCGTAATCAGCATGTCGTAGTCGGCCATCTTGCGCACGCAGTCGAGGTCGAAGTAGCGAGCATCCGGCCGGTTCAGCGACCAGTCGTAGTTGCCTATCAGCGTGATGTTGCCATAGCCGGGGCAGTCCTCGTTCACCTTCCAGTTGATCATGTTCGGCTCGTAGTAGGTGTCCAGGGTGTCGAGTATCTGCTTGCCGATGTCCAGCTCCGGATAGTAGCGGGAGAAGTACATACCCGCATGGGACGCGCCCGTGGCATTCCAGTTATTGCCATGGGGAATCTCGGAGGGTTGCACCTCTCTGTTCGCGTAGGTCAGCAGACTTGCGAACTGCAGCACGAGGTTCTGCAGCTCAAGCCGCTCGCCGGCCGTGAAGTCCGGCCCCTCGTCAATGCGGTCGAACTGGTTGAAGAAAAGCCGGCAACCTCGCACATCCGACGCATCGCCCTCGGCGTTGTGCAGTTCCACCAGCTTGCGCATAGTCGCGACGAGTGTCCTCGCGTACGCCGGATCCCCGGTCGTGAAGTACACGCCGGCATACCTGGCCGCCAGCCCGTCCATGGTACGCGAAGACGTCTCCGCCTCGATCTGCTTGATGTTGCCTGCCGTCTGCTCGTCGGTGAGACGTGCCGGCGCCGGGCTCACCTCGATAATCGGCCCGATGACGCCGCCCTCGCTCTCCGCGAGTATCGCGCTGAAGCGCTCGACGGCGGCATCGCACGACTCCGGCGTCGTCCCCCCGAGATACACGACGTTCTTCCCATTGACCCACGGATTGTGTACCGTGCGGATCACGTAGGGCGCTTCACCTTTCGGCCATGCCCAGTCGCAGACGACGAGCGAGCGGCGATACAGCCTCTCGACAACGGGATTGTTGGCGAAGACGCCGAGCGCGATGATATTGATGGCAGCCATCCCCTCGTCAGTGATACTTCCGGCGGGGATAATCGGCGGCGCGTCGCCACAGGCTTCTTTGATCGCCGCCGCGAGTTTGGCTGCCGGCGGATCGTACGCAGCATCCTCCGGAGCAACGATGACACACGCCGCCTTGCCATCAGCGACCAGCGTCGTATCAAGGTACATCTCCCGCAGTTCGGTGAGCTTCGGCACCTCGACCGCCCATGCGGCC
>JAUWOG010000734.1 GCA_030612305.1 Armatimonadota bacterium
GAGACGAAAGCCGATGAGCGCGTCCCCCCCGCCGCGCTCGGCTCCCCCGCGGCAAGTGCGGAAACGCTGAGAGCTCTGGCGATACCGGATGGACCGAGTGCCGGGCGCATGCCGCATCATCTGGCCGGTCTCCAGGGGCTCAAGGACACCCTCGGCGATGAAGTGGTCCTTGCGGGCCGCGTGGCGGCACCGTTCAGCGCAGTGGCTCTGTTCTACGGCGTCGAGCAGGCGCTTATGCTGATGATGATGAACCCGGAGCTCTTTCGCGACACCGCCGAGTTCATGGTCGAGCTGATGACGTACTGGGCCCGGGAGCAGATCGAGGCCGGAGCCGACGCGCTGTGGGTCGGTGACTGTGTGGCCTCATCGGGCTTTCTGTCTCCGGCTCACTACGAGGAGTTTGCTCTGGCCGGGGCGAAGCGCGTATGTGACGCCGTCAAGGAGGCCGGCGCGTGGGCCATCTACCATGCCGGCGAGCCGTCTCTGCCCCACCTCGAACTCGCGGCTGAGATGGCGCCGAGCATGATCAATGTCGGCGAAGGGATAGACCTGGCGAGGGTGAAGGCAGCGCTGGGCGACCGCGTCTGCCTCTCGGGAAACATCAACCCCATCAAGCTGTTTGAGGCCGGCGACATGCAGGAAGTGGAGCAGGAGACTCTCGCGGTCATCGAAGCAGGTAAGCCCGGCGGCGGATACATCTTCAACACCGGAGAAGGCGTGCCGCGCACGACGGATCCGGAGATCATCGCGACGATGATGCGGACGGCGAAGCAGCATTGCCGCTACGAAGAGGGAGAAACGCTGAATGTCTGATGCGAAGAGCGCCGTGAATTGCGCGGTCGTCGGCTACGGTCGCTATCACGATTTCGGTCGCATGCACTGCCGCTGGATCAGCGCCTGCGAGGAGCTGAAGCTGGTTGGGATATGTGACATTGACGAGCCCGCACGCGACAGAGCGCGCGGCGATTTCCCGGATGTCGAACTCTACTCCTCCGTGGCGGAGATGGTGGCGGATGATGGCGTAGATATGGTCAGTGTGGTGACGCCGCATTTCACTCATACACAGATAGTGACGGAATGTCTGCGCGCCGGGAAGCATGTCATCGTGGAGAAAGCGATGGCGACTGATGTGGCGGAATGTACGCAGATGATACAGGAGGCGAGGGCCGCGGACCGGAAGCTCGCGGTCTTTCATAACCGGCGGCATGACGGGAATTATCGCGCCATCGAGCAGGTGCTCGCCGAGGGGACAATCGGCGAGGTCTTCCATATCGAGTGCTGTGAGGAGAACTGGGGCCGGCCGCAGGAATGGTGGTACTCGGAGGAGCGCAAGTCGGGCGGCGTATTCTTCTATTGGGGGCCACATGCCGTGGACTGGGGGCTGAACCTGGTCCCATCAAGGGGGGCGCGCGTCGCCGGCGCGACCCAGAGGCGGCTCGGGGCGAATGTCGAGATCGCGGACGAGGTGCGGGCGTATCTCTGGTTTGAGAACGGTGCGACGGCGGTCATCACGTTCTCGCGCATCGCGGCGATACCCAAGCCGCTATGGCACATACTGGGCACCAAGGGTGCTATCGAGGACTCGAAGCTGGGGCTCTGCGAGGGGAACTATATCCCACGCTACCAGGAAGTGCTCATCGGCGATGCCGGCGCAGGACAACTCCGCGGCGTGACTGTGGAGGGCGAGGAGAAGACGGAGAGGCTGGTTGATT
>JAUWOG010000165.1 GCA_030612305.1 Armatimonadota bacterium
TTTGGTGCTGAGCGTCCTGGGCTGCTCCTACTTCACCTTCGAGCTCGGCTCGTATGACAATGTGGAGGATTACGACGAGCTGGCCGCGAAGCTGGGTACCGCCAAAGCAGAAGCCGATCTGCTCTGCGTCTCCGTGCACTGGGGTGAGGAATACCACAGCACGCCAAGCGACCGCCAGAGAAAGCTGGCCCACTATCTTGTGGACAACGGTGCCGACATCATCCTCGGTCATCATCCCCACACACTCCAGGGCGTTGAGATCTACGACGGCTGTCCCATTCTCTACTCGATGGGCAATTTCGTCTTCGATCAGCGCGAAGGAGAGCGGATGGAAAGCGCCATCTTCCATCTCACCTATACTGAGGGCCAGGGATGGAACATATTCGCCAAGCCGATATGGATACCGCGCAGCCGCATGGGGCCGATCTATCCGCAGGAAGCGCGAGCCAACAAGATCGCCACTCGCCTCACCAAGCTCTGCGTCGGCCTGGGCACTGAGGCCGTCCAGAGACATAACAAGGTGTGGACAAATGTCCGGTTCAGCTCCCCGGCACAGGAAGCCCCAACCGGCAATGCCACCACTACCAAGGAGCCAACAGATGAAGCATCCTAGAGTTACAGTCATCGCCATTCTGGTGGCCGGCGCCATCGCGCAGGCCGCCTTCGGTCAGGGAGAAGAAGCCCCGCAGCCTGCCGCGACAGTCAACGGTCAGAGCATCACGGAAACTGCTCTGCTGCAGGGGTGCCTGGCCCGCTTCGGCCCGCAGGTGCTCGAGAACATGATCGTCGCCCAGGCGCTCGAGCAGGCAGCCGTCAAGGACAGCGTCACGGTCTCCAGAGAGGAGCTCGCACAGCGCTACCTCGCCGCCCAACGCCAAATCGAGATGCGCTCGCCGACCACTGGCATGAACTTCCAGACATGGCTGCATGTCAACAACCTGACCCCCGAGTTCTACAGCCAGAACATCTATATGACGTTGTTGCTGGAGAAGATGGTCGCCCCCCTTGTCAACGTCACCGAGCAGCAAGTGGCGAAGTACTACCATGCCAACCGCGACAAGCTCATGCAGCCGGAGAAAGTCAATGTCGCACACATCTGTGTCTCTGACAAGGAGAAGGCTGAACAGATGCGGGGGGAAATCATCGCCGGTCGCATCGCCTTTGCCGACGCTGCAAAGACCAACTCCATTGATCCCTGGACGAAGGACAATGGCGGTGAGTGGGGACACATCGTCGCAGGAGACGACCCCTTCCAGCAAGCTGCCTTCGCCCTCACCAAGGACGGCGAAATCAGTCCTGTCTTTCAGACCAGGATGGGCTACCACATCATCAAACGCCTGGGCAGAAAGCCGGCGCAGGTGCCACCCTTCGAAGACATACAGGAGTCCCTGAAGCACGAACTCGAGGGCGCCCGCTTTGCCCAACTCACCCAGCAGAGGAAAATGGACATACTCGAGGCGGCTCAGGTCGAGCGGCTTCTCGCCACCTTCGGACGCTACCCGGTGACTGCCGGTCAGCCCCCGATGCAAGCACCACCGACACAGCCCGTCGCGATTCCCTAGCCCGTACCGAGCCCCCTTTAGACGCAGGAATTCTTGAGTAACTATTGACATGTGCTTGCACCCTAATTGATGCTCATTCGCCTACAATACACGCAGCCAAGAGTGGTTCGCGGCTGTAATGGCCGGTTTGACAAAGTAGTCCTTGGGGGGATTATGGCGGGAGGTGCATATATGCACATCGATGGCCCGCCCGAACCGGCTCCAAAGACCAGGCTTGGCGATAGAGTTGACAACAATACCGTGCCGACGTAAAAAAAGGAGAGGCGGAAAACAAATGCTGAGTTACTGGAAAGACGAAGACGGATTGACAACTGTGGAGTACGCCCTGCTGCTGGCCCTCATCGTCGTTGTGGCCATCACCGCATGGACCGCTCTCGGTAGCAGCGTCAACACCACCGTAACCGACGTCAACAGCCACATGCCCTGACAGTTTACGCAAAGCTCAACGCTTGGTCCAGAAGGACAAGGGGGGTAGCCATCCATCGGCTACCTCCTTTTTTTATTGTCTGCTACCACGCCCCCGTCCGAGAAGTCTCATCTACCCCCGACCATCAGGAAGGTCTGTGGCGGGCCCCGGGTCAATACTCAGATGCTACTACCATCTGAGTTGCCTGCGAGGTGCTGACATGCCCGCGACTGACCGCTACTTCGACATTCACCGCCACTACCACACCACCGCAGGTGACCTCGAGACATACATGGAGCAGGCCGACGCCGCAGGCGTTGAGAAGATCGGCATGTCCACCTGCGGCCCGCTCTTCAACCAGTATGACAACGAGGGCGTCATCCGCTGCAAAGAACTCTACCCCGGCAGGATCGTCGGCTTCGGCTATGTGCGCCTCGGCCTCGACGGCCCCCAGAAGGTTGACCAACTCTACGCGCTCGGCTTCGAAGCCCTCAAGGTCATCATCCCCGCCACCTTCTACGATGACCGCAGCCTCTGGCCCATCTACGCCCGCGCCGAAGCGCTCGGCATGATGATCAATCTCCACTGCGGCATCACCGGACCCTTGCGTAATCCCGGCGGACACCACACATCATCACGCTACCAGCGCCCGGTGTGCCTCGATGCCATCGCCCGCAGCTTCCCCGACCTCAAGCTCCTCATGCCGCATCTCGGCTTCCCCTGGATCGAGGAGGCCTGCGCGGTCATCGCCACCTGGGACAACATCTACTGGGACCTGACCGGGGGCGCGGTGCTGCGCGTGGAGGCCGAGCACCTGAGGGATTGCTTCTTGCGCCAGGGCGAGGAAACCTGGCAGCGCATGTTGGAGCGCCTCGTCTGGGCCTCGGACACCCATCCGCCGCAGACACTCATTGACCGCTACGAGGACATCCTCGACCTCATGGGCGCTACCGACGAGCAGCGCCGGCGCATCTACTGGCAAACCGCCGCCGACATCTTCGGCATTGAATAGCGGGCGACCGGAACATCCTGCGGAGGTGAGTTCACCATGTTGCGAATCCTTGCCGTTGCCGTCCTCGCGCTCCCCATTCTCGCGGCCTGTGCGTACGCTGAGGATACACCCGAGGCACAGCAGGCACGCCGCGCCATCATCAGTGGCACGCTGGCTACCTACAACGGCGAGCCGCGCAATGCCGAGGGCCGAGTGGACATCCCGCGCCTCATCGCCGAACTCGAGGAGCTCCACTGCAACACCTACGACTTCCTCATCTGGCACGCGGAGACGGACTGGGCCGACCTCAAGGAGTTCCTCCGCGCGACGAAAGACAGCGACCTGAAGGTCTGGGTGTCGCTGGTCCCGCCTTCGGAGTCGCAGACCATCAAGTCGGAGCCGTTCGGCCTTGACTACGTCAAGTGGGCGGGCCGCATCGGTCATCTGAGCGCCATCTATCCCAACCTTATCGCATGGAGCATTGACGACTTCACCCACAACCTCAGCTTCTACAACCCCGACTACCTCGGCAAGATGATGGATGCCGCCCACGCGAAGAACCCGCATCTGGCCTTCGTGCCCTGCACCTACTTCCCCAGAGTGACGCCGTCTCTGGCCGAGAACTACGGCGACCTCCTCGACGGGCTGCTCTTCTACTACCGCCATGGATCCGCCGGCGCCACCCTCACCGATCCCAGCCGCTGCGAGGAAGAGATCGCGAAGGTCAAACAGATCAGGGGCCCGGACATGCCCATCATCCTCGGCTTCTACGCGACGGGGCACTCCCGCCTCGGGCAGACGACCCCGAAATACTGCGAATACGTCATGAAGTGCGGGCATGCACATGCCGAGGGCGGCCACGGCTAGTGCCACCAGAAACCGGGCACACCGAAGTACGAGCGCATCAAGCGCCTCTTCGGCGAGTGGAATCCGTGAGCGGACTGAGTTGCCGTGCCCGCAAGGCAATGTCCACTCCGTCCGGCAGACACGTTGACACAGAATTCGCCAGGGCATGGAGGAATCAGTCATGGGCATGAAGGTCAAGGCGCACATCTTGCGCGACTACCGGACAGACGACGCGCCGGAAACGGACCAGTTCGGCGAGGAGGGCATTGAGGAGCAGCGGCTGCACAATAGTGTCGCCTTCACCTCCTTACTCTACAACGAAGCCGACGGGCTCGTCTATTGCGGCATTACCGCCTATGATGCAGACATCCTCTATACGTTCGACCCGCAGACGCTGGCGTTCACCAGCCTCGGCTGGGCGGATGTCGGCGAGAAGTATGACGTGAAGGTCCATCGCTCGCTGTGCATGGGCAATGACGGCATCCTCTATGGCGCTACGGCGTGCCTCCATGACGTGACACAGCGTCTCAAGGCACCCGGCGGGAAGGTCTTCTCCTATGATCCCGGCACGGGGGAACTGAAGGTCCTCTGCACGCCGATTGAGCATGACTACATCCAGACTATCACCCTCGATCCCGAGCGCATGTTGATCTACGGCCAGACGTATCCGGTGTCCAACTTCTTCAAGTATGACATTCGCGCAGACGAAGTGACGAACTTCAGCTACATCGGCTCTTCGACGCATATTTCGGTGCTTGATGATGGCGGCCGCTTCTGGGGATGCTACAAGTCGGGCGGCAACAAGCTATTCTGCTACGACCCGGACGCCGATGAGATAACCTGGTTCGACCACGGTCTGCCCAATGACGGCGCGGTGGATGGCATGGTCAACGGTGGCGACGGCTACATCTACGTCGGCCTCACGCGCGGAGAACTCGTCCGCCTCGATCCGCAGACTGCCGAGTGTGAGTACCTCGGCAAGCCCTATCCTGAGGGCCGGATGCCGGGGCTGCTGATCGGCGAGGACGGTCTCATCTACGGCTGCGGCGGCAATGCCCGCGAGGCCAACGCGGCCAAGCTGTTCTCCTACGACCGCGACAAGGGCTCCTTCACGGTCTTCGGCGAGCTCTACGACGCCGACCTTGATACGGGATGCTACTACGCCCACGACATAACGGCCCTCGATGGCAACACATTCTACGTAGCCGAGACCGACAATCCCTACCGCTCGGGTTACCTGTGGGAATGTCGCGTAGGGCAGTGAGATCAGCCGTGTGAGAGAGCCACGTTGACGCACAATCCGCCGACCGGATGAGGAGCGACGCATGGGCCCGACCCACGATGTCTGTGCCCTTGGGTGGGTGGGCGGGGACCTCCTGGGCACGGTGGCGGATTACCCGGAGCTGGATGAGAAGGCGCCGCTGGGCGACTTCACCCAGCAGGGCGGCGGACGAGCCGGTACTGCCGCCGCCGCAGTGGCCGCACTCGGGGGCAAAGCCGCCATCTTCGGCCACATAGCCGACGACGAGTTCGGCCGGCACATACTCAGGGAGTTCGACGAGCTGGGTGTCGGCCGCGACGGGCTGGCGACACATACCGGCCATAGCTCCCAGTTCGCCTTCTGCATGAGTCATCCCGCCTCCGGCCGGCGCACGATCTTCTACAAGCACGAGTCAATGCCCCGGATGCGCGCGGCGGACACAGACCTCGAAGCTCTTACGGATTGCCGCTGCCTGCTCATAGACACCCATCACCCGGACGCTGCGCTGGCGGCTGCGCGAGTCGCACGCGGAAAAGGGCTGCCCGTGGTGCTGGATGGAGAGCGGCCGGAGCCTGACCTCGCCGAATTCTTCGCCGCAAGCGACTACATAATCGTCCCGGCAAGCCTCGTGATGGCGCTCGGGGATTCCGACGAAGCCACCGGACGGGAGAGTATCCTCCAATACAAGCCGGCGGCGCTCGTCATAACTCGGGGAGCGCACGGCGCGGACATGTACCGAGGCAATGAGCTCTTGCATCAGCCGGCGTTCGCCGTGTCACAGGTCATTGACACGACTGGCGCCGGGGATGTCTTCCATGGAGCGTTC
>JAUWOG010000655.1 GCA_030612305.1 Armatimonadota bacterium
GCAGCAGCGTCTTCCAGCCCGAGTCTTGCCGCTTCGCAACTAATTCGGCTTGCCGCGTAGCTGTGACCTAATCCTGTAATGTGGCTGTCAGCCAATCATGTATCCTCAAACTGAGAAAATCACGGGAAACAGTGCACTATCCCCCTATCCACCGACCTTCTCACCCACGCGGCCGAGATGCCTCCTGGTGGCCTCGGAGATCGTTCCCCACTCCATCGTGCTGAGAAGTGTGTCGAACAGCGCAAGGAACGAGCTTCTGCCGACGTAGTGTCTGAAGGCCCTCAACGGGGACGGTATCGGTGTGCGCGGTTGTCGGCAATCGAACTCCCAGGGGTGACAGTAGAAGTTCAGCGGCACCTGCGAGCGCTCGACCTGCTTCAGCAGATGGACCACGAGCCAGTTGGGCATGAGGCGACAGTATCCGCCGCCCGCCACCGGCAGGCGCAATCCGAATGTGTCAATGGAAGTCGGTGGGAATTCGATGAGGCCGTTTTCGAGCACGGATGGCCCGCGCGGCAATGAGGGCGTCCTGCGGAGTCCGCGTGCCACCGGGAACAAGCTCGAATCCACCTCGTACCCGAATTCCTTGATGATGTCGAGGGCCCACAGTGAGGAGGCGTTGATAGAGAAGCAGGGAGCGCGGAACACCGTGGGGCGCACTCCCGTGGCCTCCTGCACTACTTCGGTGGCGCGGCTCACCTCCTGCCTGAAGCTGTCGGGGTTCTGCTCATAGACAAGCTGGTGCGAGTAGGTGTGGCAGCCGATTTCGTGTCCCGCATCGGCGACGCTCTTGACGACATCCGGCTCCTTCTCGGCCACCCAGCCGAGCACAAACCACGTGCATTTGACCCCATGCCGGTCGAGCGCATCGAGCAGCAGCGGAACCGTGTGGTTCGCCCGCAAAGGGGCGCTCTCCCACTCCGACTCCGGCCAGTATTGCTCGAGGTTGTCTCCGTGAAAAAACTCCTCGAGGTCTATTGTAAGCGCGTTCAGCATTCACCCTCACCGCACACAGTCCACGCCATATCCCCCCCCGCGCGGGCACCCACGCCTTTTGCGTGGGTCCGGCTTCCCGCCCGACTCTGAAGACTACCCGACATCACCCGTCATCGTCAATGCCGATTCGGCACGCATCCGGAGGCCCGCCGATACTCCGTGCAATATCCGCGCCAGCCAGCGCTACTTGGGGGAGACTGTCCGACGCGCACTTGCGGCGGAGGGGACCGACTTCCTGCCTCCAGTATAGCCCTTCCTGCGCGCGTGTGTCCATGCCGTCCGATGCCCAGGGCAGCATCCAAAATCGTGATCGTATTACTCAGTTGCCATTGGCGTATAGCCGTTTGCCGTCATGCCGTTGCCTTTGCCGTGTGCTTTTCGGAGGGGCCGAATACGGAGGCGCCGGGCACCCACTCCGCAGGAGTGGGTCGGCGGTAGTTGGCGAGAACTGTTCTCGCCAACTCCAGAGTATCCGGCCCACCGCCGTATGCCGTCGCCTTCGCCGTTTCCCTTCAGGAGGAGCCACCGCTTCACTTCGTGCAAGACCATCACGATTCTAGATGCCGTCCGATGCCCAGCCGAGCGCGGAAGCCGCCGGCCTGCGACACACACCACAAAGCCACCGGCATGACATGCGCCGGTGGCCGTCGGCGGTTCATCATCTCCTGTCCGCCTATATGTAGCCTAGCTCCTTGGCCTTGGCCAGTACCGTTTGGGCACCATCCTCCGGGCTCACCTGCATCGTATCAATGACGACCTCGGCATTCTCAGGCGCCTCGAAGGGCATGTGCCATCCGGCGATGTCGCTGATCTCTCCGCGTTCGGCCCGTGCGTAGAGGCCTTTGGGGTCGCGCTGCTTACATTCATCCAGCGGCGCCTCGACCATAACCTCGATGAAATGCGGGCACCATTCGCGGGCGCGATCGCGGTACTTCTGCAACGGCGAGACCGCCGCGACCAGAACATTGCAGCCATGCCTCGACAGCATCTGGGCCATCCATGCGAGGCGCTTGGTGTTCTCATCACGCGCTTCCTCGGTATAGCCGAGGTTGGGGCTGAGATTCGCACGGACCTCATCGGCATCCAGGTTCTCGACTGGCAGACCCATCTCGATGAGCTTCCGCTCGACGAGGCCGGCTATTGTGGATTTGCCCGAGGCCGGGACCCCCGTCACCCAGATTACTACTCCGTGCTCTTCGTGTTCGCAACAGTTGCACATTGC
>JAUWOG010000321.1 GCA_030612305.1 Armatimonadota bacterium
GAGAACGGGAAGAGAACGCGAGAGAACGCGAGAGGACGCGTAGCGTCCTCCCGTCCTCCCGTTCTCAGCTTCCAGCCCGAGTCCGTTTGAATAGCTCGGGCCATCTGCGCAGCCTGCATCACAACCCTACTCATCCTCCTCAGACGCGTCGGTCGCCTGTTTCACGACCTTCGCCACCGCGCTCACTATGCTGCCCTCGTCCGGCGTAACTATCTTCACCCCTTGCGCCGAGCGTCCGGTACGCCGGATATGCTGCACCGGAACCCGGATCAGCACGCCCTCCGAAGTAATGCACATGATCTCGTCGTCATCATCAACCACCAGCACACCGACGACCGGCCCATTCCTCTCCGTCACCTTCAGCGTCATGACGCCCTGCGTGTTGCGGCCCTGAGTCCGATACTCCTTCAACTCCGTGCGCTTGCCCAGACCCTTCTCGGCAACGGTCAGCAGGTCACGCTCCTCATCCGCGTTCACCGCAACGGTGGACACGAGCTCATCGCCCTTGACCAGCTTGATGCCCTTGACCCCCGCAGCGGCACGGCCCATCGGACGCGCATCCTTCTCCGAGAAGCGCAGCGCCTTGCCCAGCCGAGTGGCCAACACTACGTCCTTGGTACCGTCGGTCCACATCACCCACCTGAGTTCATCACCCTTGTTGAGATTGATGCCTATCAGACCCTTGCTCCGCAAGGGCGTGTCGTATTGCTCCAGCGCCGTCTTCTTCACCATGCCCTGCTTCGTCACCATCACCAGATAGCCGCCCTGGTCATAGCCCTTCACGGCAAGCCAGGACGTTATGTTCTCCTGCGGCTCGAGCGGCGCGATATTGACGATAGGAATCCCGCGCGCCGTCCGGCTCGCCAGCGGCACCTGGTACGCCTTCGCCCGATAGACCCGGCCCTGGTCAGTGAAGAAGAGCAGCAGGTGGTGCGTGGTCGCTACAAACAGGTCCAGAACGCTGTCTTCCTCCTTCTTCGACAGCGCGACGATGCCCCGCCCGCCGCGACGCTGAACCCGATAAGTATCCAGCGGCATACGCTTGATATACCCGTCACGAGTGATCGTGATCGCCATATCCTCCTGCGCGATCAGGTCCTCCATCTCTATCTCGTCCGCCTCATTCGGGACGATCCGCGAGCGTCTCTCGTCGCCATGTTCGCGCTTGATGCGACGCAACTCCGAGACCACCACCTTGCCCTTCTCTTCTTCGCTGCCCAGGATGTGCTCGTAGCGCGCGATTTCCTCATCCAGGCCCGTGTGCTCCTTCTCCAGGTCAATGCGTGACAGCCGCGTCAACTGGCCCAACTGCATCGCCAGGATGCTCTCCGCCTGCCTTTCCGAGAAGTCGAACTCATCCATCAGCCCCTTGCGCGCAGCCGCGCGATTATCGCTCCCACGAATCAGCGCGATGATCTCGTCCAGAACATCCAGCGCCTTCAGCAAACCCTCGACGATATGAAGACGAGACTCAGCCTTCTTCAGCAGGAACTTGGTGCGCCGCGTAATCACCACCAACCGATGGTCAATGAAGTGCTGCATCAGTTCCCGGACGTTGCACAACCGTGGCACCAGCTTGCCCCCGTCCGGCACCAGCACCATGCTGTTGACATTGAACGCCGTGCGCAAGTCTGTCCGCTTATAGAGCTGGTTGAGCAGCACCGTCGGGTTCGCCATCTGTTTCAGCTCGATGACGACGCGCATCCCCTTCCGGTCGCTCTCATCGCGCAGATCCGAGATCCCCTCTATCTTCTTCGCCTCATGCAGCCTCGCAATCTGCAGCAGCAGCCCGGACTTGCTCACCTGGTAGGGCAGTTCGGTCACCAGAATCGCGTTGCGATTTCGGTCCAGCGGCTCGACCCCCGCCTGCGCCTCCATCACTACGCGACCGTGCCCCGTCTCATAGTAGTCCTTGATCCCCCGCTGCCCGAGTATGTATCCGGCCGACGGGAAGTCGGGCCCCGGCATTATCTTCAGCAGTTGCGCCGTCGTCAGATCCGGATCGTTCAGCAACGCGATCAGCGCGTCGCACAGCTCCGAGACATTGTGCGGCGGCATCTCCGTAGCGTACGCAACTGCAATCCCCGAAGCCCCGTTAGCCAACAGATTCGGGAACATCGCCGGCAGTACCGTAGCCTCCTCGATCCGCTCATCGAAGTTCGGCTGCCAGTCCACGGTCTCCTTGTCCAGGTCCTCGAGGAGCGCCATTGCCACGGGCGCGAGCCGCGCCTCCGTATAGCGAGGGGCCCCGGCCGGGTCCCCGTCAACCGAGCCGAAGTTCCCCTGCGGGTCCACCTGCGGGTAGCGCGCGTTGAAGTCCTGCCCCATTCGCACCAGTGTGTCATAGATGGACTGGTCGCCGTGCGGATGATACGTCTTCATCGTCTCGCCGACGATGCTGGCACACTTCGCGTGCGCCCGGGCGGGGTACAGGCGGTCGTCATTCATCGCCTGTAGAATTCGCCGCTGCGATGGCTTGAGCCCGTCGCGAACGTCAGGCAGTGCGCGCGCCGTAATCACACTCAGCGCGAAACGACCATACGAGTCGCGCATTTCGTCCTGCAGCGGTATCTGTTCTACCCGGCCTATTGTGTCCTCGGTAGTAGTCTCGTCTGGCATCAATTCGCTCCTGGAGTGTTGTCATAGCTTCATCGCTGCTGCTGGTTGCACATTGGTAACTACTCACATTAGACATGGAGGACAGGCATCCTTGCCGTTTGCCTTTGCCTTCGCCGTTGCCCAGCGCAAGCTTTGCTTGCGCCGTCGTTTGGAGGACAGGCATCCTCGTTGTTTACCGTAGGCGCGTAACGGCTTGGGGCTTCTCACTATTTCGCAACTGGCGGTAAGCCTCACAGGCGCTACACGTGTCCGGGTGGTGCCGTTGTCGTCCGGAGGGGCCGCATCCGAGGCGGAAGCGCAGCTTCTGCCGAGTATCCGGCCCACAGCCGTTGCCGTTGTAGGGTCCCGCGTATCCGCGTATACGCGGGATACACGCGGGATGCCGCGCCAGCCGTTGTCGTTGGGAAGGGGCCGCACATGTGCCGCAAGCTCAACTTCCGCCCCCGCCTCCCTTTCCGATGCTCACCAACAATCCGCGCTAGAACTGCACCATCACTGTGGGCTGGATATGAACCCGTCCCGGCCCCCAGTCATTCGTCACCTTCGCAGCGATGGTGCTGCCGTGGCATCGTAGGTAGTCAGTAATATCAACAACAACGGGCAGATACGCCTTGTCAGCGCGTTTTTCGACTGCGACCACGTACCCGTTGACATAAACCTCATAGCCATCGTCGCCCAGAATCTGCAACACACCGCTCACTGGCAACTCGTGGAAACTGATACGCAACTGAAAATAGGCTGTGGAGTATTCCGGCATGCCACCCTTTGGCTGGATTGTAGGATAAGTGGTATCGTCCCAATTCAGGTCAAGGCCGGGCTCGGTGCGGGTCCAGGCCCAGTTGCCTATCAAAGGCATCCTCGTCCAATAGGGTGTGTAGCTGCGCCTCAGACTCCGTGTGTAAGGAGTTTCACGCTTTTTCAGCTCGTGACCCGCCAACGTGTCGGCAGTCCTCCAGGCGCTTTCCTGCAGCGGCCAAGTCAGTTCTGTCTCGCCCATAACTAGCAGCCCGTAGTTCTTCTCTCCGCGCACCACGGCTATCGCAAACCTGTTGTCTCCAGTCTTCAGGAACTCGGTTATATTGATCTCATGAAGCACGCCGGTTTCGTCAGAGCGCAGAAGTTGTTGGCCGTTGAGGTAAGCGACAAATGACCCGTAGGCACACATTCTGAGTGTAGCGTGCTTGATCTCCCCGGCATCTACCCTTATCCACCGGCGAAAATACACCGCCTCCCCAACCGCCACTTGCTCCTTGCTCCACATGAAGCCCCACCTGTATTGGTCCGCCGGCTCCACCTGCTCCGGATACGGAGCTGCAGTGCCGATTCTCACCGGCTCCCACTCGGAACCATCGCCCTTGCCGCCGCTGACCCACCGTTCCCCCGGCTTGATTGTGCACTCCCACCGGTTGTACGGCATCCGCTGCCACTCGGCTGCATTGACATACGCCAACGCCCAGAAACCTAATAACAACGCAAAGCCGACCGTGCGCAATCGCATCACTCTAACCTCCACTTGCAGCATTTTGCAGACAGAGAATCCCTGCGCACAACGACCGGGGGGCTTCCGTTGGGGTCTGGAAAGCTCAGACTATGCCCACAGGTCCAGATCGTGGGCCACCTTCGCATGTTCGACGAGGAACTTCCGCCGCCGCACTACGTCGTCACCCAGCAGCGTACTGATGACCTTGTCGGCCTCCTCGGCTGGCTCCACGGTGATTTGGCGCAGGATCCGGTGTTTGGGGTCCATGGGCGTCTCGGCCAGGTCATCGGCG
>JAUWOG010000470.1 GCA_030612305.1 Armatimonadota bacterium
CCGGCGGCAGGAGGCGCGGCTGTGTCAGGGGGCCCCTGGCCGGGGTTCCGGGGACCCAACCGAGATGGCATAAGCCCGGAGAAGCTGTCACTGGCGAACAGTTGGGGGAGCGGAGGGCCGAGGAAGCTTTGGTCAGTGCAGCTTGGGGAGGGCTATGCGGCAGGCGCGATACGCAACGGACGCGTGTATCTGCTGGACTATGATGAGGCCGCCCGGGCCGACAACCTGCGCTGCTTCTCGCTGGCCGACGGCAGCGAGATCTGGTCGCAATCATATCCGCTTGAGATGAAGAGCAATCACGGCCTCTCGCGCACCGTCCCGGCTGTGACGGACAAGTACGTGGTCAGCATCGGCCCAAAATGCCATGTCATGTGTTGTGATGCGGGCACGGGCAGCGTCGTATGGAAGATTGACATGGTGAGCCAGTACGGGACCAAGGTTCCGCCCTGGTATGCCGGGCAGTGTCCGCTCATTGACGGCAACCGTGTCATCCTGGCGCCGGGAGGCTCGGCGCTGATGATTGCCGTTGATCTGGCCTCCGGCAAGGCGGTCTGGAAAAGCTCCAATCCGAAGAACTGGCAGATGACGCATTCGTCAATTCAAGCGATGACCTTCGCGGGGAGGAAGATGTACGTGTATGCGGCAAGCGGCGGTGTCGTCGGCGTGTCCACCAAGGACGGCTCGCTGCTCTGGCAGACAAACGAATGGAAGGTCAGCACGGCGAATGTGCCGATGCCGGTGCCTCTCGGCGACGGGCGGATATTCGTCTGCGGCGGTTATGGCGCCGGCGCGGCGATACTACAGCTTAGCAGTTCCGGCGGCAAGATAAAGGTATCAGTAGCTCAGCGGATCAAGCCGAATGTCTTCGGGTCACACCAGCAGACGCCGATCCTCTACGGGAAGCATATCTACGGCGTCATCCCCAGCAAGGAGCTATCCTGCATAGACCTGAAGGGGAACACCGTGTGGAAGAGCGGCAGCACGAACCGCTTCGGCATCAACCCGTACACCATTGCCGACGGGAAGATCTACGTCATGACCGATGCGGGCGAACTGGTCATGGCCGAAGCCAGTCCTGCGGGCTACAAGGAACTCGGCAGAGCGAAGATACTCAGCGGCGGCGAACCGTGGGGCCCGCTGGCCATATCAGGCGGTCGCCTGCTGGCCCGGGACCTGAGGAGCATGGTCTGCGTGGATGTGAGCGGCACCTGAGATGAGACACTGGAAATGGACGGCTCTACTCGGTGCTTGTGTGCGGCAGGTGGGAGGCGCCGCTGTGGGCGTCAGCGCACTGCTTGTCATGGGCATGTGCGGGTGTGTGGCCCCGAGTTCTCAGATAAGCACACAGACAAAGGCCGCTGTTGACAGGTCAAATAGCGAAGTGCGGTCACTGCGGGAGGTGGACCCGCAACTGCTTCGCTATCACCAGACCGGCCTGATTGACACCGGCTTCGAGACGCCACACAGCATCGCTCTTGCGCCGGACAACACCCTCTACGTGGCGGGAGATAATGCCATCCGGGCGTTTGATGCGGACGGGAGGCAGCAGGCCGAGACGACGCTGTCCGGTGCGCCCTATTGCGTAGCCGCGGATGAAACGGGCGCCATCTATGTAGGGCTTCGCGACCATGTGGAAGTGTACGAAGCCGATGGGCAGATGCGAAGCCGGTGGGCCTCGCTGGGAGAGAACGCCTATCTGACATCCATAGCCGTTGACGGCGAGAACGTATGGGTGGCCGATGCCGGCAACCGGGCCGTGGTGCGCTACAACCTCGCCGGCGAGGTAGTGACCACTCTCACCGGCCGAGATGGGAGCGCGGATAGTGTGGGCTTCATTGTGCCCAGCCCACATTTCGATGTGGCGATGACAGCGGGGGGTATGCTGATAGTCACGAACCCGGGACGGCGGCGGGTGGAGTTACGTGCAGGAGACGGCAAGCTGCAGTCGTTCTGGGGTGAGGCCTCGCAGACAATCGAAGGGTGCTGTGGGGGCTGCAACCCGACGGACATCGCACTTCTACCCGACGGGAGAGTGGTCACATCCGAGAAGGGTCTGCCGCGCGTGAAGATATACAGCGCGGAGGGTTCGCTGGAGTGTGTGGGCGCCGCGCCTGACGATTTCTCGGCAAGGGCACGCGGCCTCGACCTGGCAGTCGCCGAGGATGGCCGGATCATGGTGCTGGATCCGCCCGCGCGTGCAGTACGCATCTTTGCCCCAAAGGGACAATCAGGACCGGAGGGACGTTGAATGTCAGCGGAGTCGCGAAAGGCAGGCAGACGGGAGTTCCTGCGCAACGCAGGCCGGTATGCGCTGACGGCGCTGCTAGGCGGAGGCATCGGTGCACTGGTTGCCCGCGATAAAGGCGATGGCGAGAAGTGCATCAATGAGGGCGTCTGTCGCGGGTGCAGCAGACTGAGGACCTGCCATCTGCCGCAGGCCATGTCCCTGAAGGAAGCTGAAGCGAGGGAGCGGCGGGATGTCTGATGCACCCGAGAAGACAAGCAGGCGGGAGTTCCTGAGCGCGGCGGTACGCGCCTCCGGCTTGATAGCGGCAAGCGGATTGCTCGGCTCGCTGGTGAGCCGTGGCGCGGCGCAGGAATACGTCTGGCAGATAGACCCCGACAAGTGCACCCAGTGTGGTAAGTGCGCCACCACCTGCGTGCTAAACCCCTCGGCAGTCAAATGTGTGCATGAGTACGCGCAGTGCGGCTACTGTGAGCTGTGTTTCGGCTACTTCATTGACCAGCGCGAAGACGATACCGAGGCCGCCGAGAACCAGCGCTGCCCGACCAACGCCATCCACCGCAGCTTCCTCGAGGACCCCTACTACCAGTACGTCATTGACGAGGCGAAGTGCATTGGCTGCGGGATATGTGTGAAGGGCTGCAGGATGTATGGCAACGCTTCCCTGATTCTGCAGATCCGCCACGACCGTTGTCTCAACTGCAATCAGTGCGCCATCGCGGAGGTCTGCCCGTCCAATGCGATAGTGCGTGTCCCGGCCGACAAGCCGTACATGCTGCGGATGAAGGGCAACGACCACTGACATCATGCTTAGAACCCTCTGCCTGGTAGCGCTTCTGATTTCCGTGTCTGCTGCGGCTATCGCGATCGAGAACTTCCCGCGGCTGGACTTCAGTGAAGGCTATCAGGCTCCGGAGGTTACAACACCGCGTCCCAGAGCGGATTTCTTCGCATACATTGATATTGCGGTGCTGTTCCTGGCCTTGATGCTGTCCGCGTATCTCTCGATGAAGAAGCGGTCGCGACGGGATCTGCTGG
>JAUWOG010000520.1 GCA_030612305.1 Armatimonadota bacterium
CTTCGCCGTCGCCTCTATGAATTGGGTGGCTCGGCCTGAGCTTGCCGATGCTCGGCAAGCTCAGGCCGAGTCTGCCGTTGCCTTTGCCATTTGCCTTCGCCGTCTGCCTTTCAGCCACGAGCCTCGCTACCTACAACTCAAACGCGCACCCGCCGTCCTGCAAGCCGCGATAGCCGATGAATCAGAAGTCACCTTCCCGGAAGAAGTACCCCCGTATCTGCGCCATATCCGCATCATCCCTGATGTAGTTGACGGCGAAGAGAACGCCGTCCTCGAGCACGCACCACCCGGAATAGCCGGTATCGGCACGCGCATGGCCGTCGTGATCCAGGGCCATGATGATGCCGCCCTGCTCGCTCGGGTCGGGGGCCGCCGCGCTTGCCACCGGCTCCTTGTAGGCCCAGAAGTTGTTATGGCCCGGGCCCTTGCCACCCGTGCGATGACGGAACGTGACCATGATATCGCCTGAGGGCAGATAGCCGGCGACAGGCCTCTGGCAGCCCGGCATCAGCGTGTCATAGGGCCCCTCCCAGGTGCGCCCGTCGTCGCGCGAGAGCGCCTTCGGCCCCGGCCAGCCCTTGCCGGAATTCTCGCGCATGTAGCAGACAAGCAGCCCGTCCGGGAGCTGAATTATCGAGCCCTCGCAGGGGTTCAGACCGTCCTCGTGGCAGACGGTTATCGGCCCCTCCCAGCTCTCGCCCTTATCAATAGAGCGGAACACGCGCTGGTGCAGGTACTGCTCCCCCGGCGCACCCACATGCACCGCCACCAGCCACGTGCCGTCCCGCGTCTCAAACAGCTTATCGGGCACGATGCCGGTTATCGGCGTCTTGACCGGCTCCGACCAGCTCTCCCCGTCATCCTCACTGTACCAGAAGAACACATGCGACGTAGTCCGGTCAAAGCTCTCGCCCGGCGGCACCGGATAGCCGTCACACAGCGCCACTAGCCGCCCATCTGCAAGCTGCGAGATACGCGGACAGTTGTACTTGAACAGCACCCCGTCTTCCCGCTCCGTCTCGATAAGCACAAAGCGCTCGGACCACGTCTCAGCTTCATCAAGGCTATGACGCATGATGAGGTAGGTATAGTCCTGAGCGCCGTGGCTGTCGCTCTCGCGATAGATGGCTATCAGCTTCCCGGAATCCGTCTTCACCAGACAGGGGAAGCATTCATAGACCTCATCATTGCGGGCGACGCTGGTCTTGCGTATGGGCATGGCTCTTGCGCCTCCTGGGTGTCACATTACTTCCGGATTGACGATGAACGGCGTGCTCCGTCCGGCCAGCGCATCGAGGATATTCTGCACGACCTGGGTATTGACCAGGCGCACGGAGTTGGCGTTGTAGAAGGAGTTATGCGGAGTGATGAGGCAGTTCGGCGCAGAGAGAACGGGGTCATCTGGAGACGGCGGCTCCTGCTCGAGGGCGTCCAGCGCCGCGCCGGCGATCTCTCCATTCGCCAGCGCCTCAATCAGCGCTTGAGTATCAATGAGCTTCCCGCGCGCGGTGTTGATGAGGAACGCCGTCGGCTTCATCGCGGCCAGCTCGTCCGCCCCGATCATCTGATAATTCTCATCAGTGAGATTGCAGTGCAGACTCACGTAGTCGGCCTCGCGGAGGAGGCGCGGCAGGTCGGTCAACTCGACCCCGAGTTCTGCGGCCTTCTCGTGGTTGGGATACGGATCGAGAGCGAGGACCTTCATGTCAAAGCCGCGCGCGCGATGAGCGACGGCTTGCCCGATGCTTCCGAAACCGACGATGCCGAGCGTCGCGCCGAAGAAGTCGGCCGCCTGCACCTGCACCCACTCCGCATCAGCGCCGCGCCGTGTCGCCGCCCTGAGGTCACGCGCCAGGCTCAGCATCAGCGCGAAGGTCATATCCGCCACCGAGCTGCTCACCATGCCGGGCGTATTGCAGACGATGATGTTGTGCGCAGTTGCTGCGGCGATGTCCACGCTGTCGAGGCCGACGCCCCAGCGCGAGATGACCCGCAGCTCGGGCGCGTTGGCAAGCACTTCGGCATTGTAGGGGTCCACTGCCGCGATGACCGCCACATGTCCGGGCAGCACTTCCAGCAGCCGCTCTTGCGACAGCGGGCCTTCCTCCTGGTGCCCGATTACGTAGCTGGCCTCAGCCAGCGGCGCGAAGTACTCAGCGTGCTCGATGAAGGCCTTCGCCGTGATGAGTATTCTGTTGAGTTGTGCCATTTCCAACCAGCCCCTCACCGCCGGAAGTCTGTGCCTACAAAGCCTCCCCAATCTCCGCCAGCCCGCTCACCGCGGCCTCCGACAACAACCACAGGTCCGACGAGAACGCCATGAACAGCGCGCCGCGCTTGAGCCACTTGATGGTGCTCGCCACATCGAAGCAGTGCATACCGGGCGCGACGCCGTGTGCAGCCGCGCTCTCGAAGATGTCATCCATCGCCGCGACTACCTCGGGATGCTCGAACTGCCTCGGGTAGCCGAGTGACAGCGACAGGTCATTGGGGCCGATGAACGTGGCATCAATACCGGGGACGCTGAAGATCTCGTCGCGGGCCTCCCAGCCGGCTCTCGTCTCCAGTTGGACGACGACGATATTGGCGGCATTCGCCTGCGCGGGATACTCCGGCGAGGGGTTGCTGTCATAGTTGTCATGCGGCCCGCCGCTACCCCAGCCGCGCTCCCCGTCCGGCGGATACTTGAGCATGGCGACGATGCGCTCGGCTTCCTCCGCCGTCTCGACGCGCGGAATGAGATTCCCCGAGGCACCCAGGTCGAGGTAGCGTGTCGGCCACTGGCCTTCGAAGGCGGGCGCACGGACGATGGCGGTGTAGTCAATATCGCGGGCGGCGCGAAAGAGCCATGAGAGCGTCTCGACACCCGGCCGCGAGTGCTCGGTGTCGAATATCACGAACTCGAATCCGCACTGTTGGGCGACGCGACAGGCGGCCGGCGAATGGAGATCGCAAAACATCGTACCGATGACCGGCTGGCCG
>JAUWOG010000047.1 GCA_030612305.1 Armatimonadota bacterium
TATCAAAGGCTACTTCGCCGGGCGGGCAGGTGAACTCGCGCTGCTGTATCACCTGACCGAGGAGCCGCAGTATGCGCATAAGGCGGCGGTGATACTGCGGCGTCTTGCTGAGGTCTTCCCCGGCTATCCCATCCGGGGCTACTATCCCGGCTACCCAGAGGAAGACAAGGTGGGGCAGACCAAGCCGGGGACTGACAAGTCCGGCAGCGCTTTCTACGACGGGAAACCGCACGCGGAATATCCCTACGGCAAGCCGTACTGGGCCGGCAAGTGGAGCCGCTGGTTCTATGGCAATATCCCGATCGAGCTGTTCAAGGCGCATGATCTCATCTGCACGAGTGGAGCCTATGAGGAACTCGGCGAGGGCACCAAGGAACTCGTCGAGAAGGACCTGCTGCGCCTGAGTGTGGCGAGCATCCAGGGGTACAAGAAGGTCTGGGGCAATATGGACGGAAACCGCATCATGGGGTTCATCGTTGCGGGTCGCGTGTTGGGAGAGCCGGACTGGATCCATTATGCGCTCACTTGGTTTACGGAGATCCTGGAGAAGAGCTACTTCTATGACGGCATGTGGCACGAGGGCACGCCGTCCTACCACAGGCAAATAACTAACCGCCTGGCGATGGTCCCGGACCTCGCTGACGGACATTCGGACCCGCCCGGCTACACCTATGAGGAGACCGGCGAGCGGTATGACGATCTGGCGGTACAGCGCGATATTCCGGCTCTGGACCGCGCGGTCACATGCGTCGTCAAGCTGGCGCTGCCTACGGAGGAGAACAACCGCAGCTTCTATGGTGCGACCCATGACAGCGACTGGAACAAGGTGTGCTGGCCACTCGCGCGGCGAGAGTCGGAGTGTCTGATTCTGCCCGGTATGGGTCACGCGATCCTGGGCATGGGGGAGGAGGAGAACCAGGTGCAGGCGCATCTGCACTACGGGGGCGCATCAGGCCACGACCATCGCGACACGCTCAACGTCATCTTGTACGCGAAAGGCAAGGAACTGCTGTCGGAGTTCGGCTACTGCCGGACGACACTGCGCGGTTGGAGCTCGGGAACCCCTGGCCACAATACGGTTGTCATTGACGAGACGAATCAGGGCCGCGGCGTGCTGGGGCGACTGGGCATCTTCGATACTAAGGGGCCGGACGCCTACGCGGTTGAGGCCGACGGTACGACGCGCTATGAGGGCAAGGCTGAGCTCTACAAGCGCGCGCTCGTGCTGGTGCGAGTGGGCGAGACGGACTCCTATCTGTTCGATGTCTTCCGCGTGAGGGGCGGGTCAGTGCATGACTGGATGCAGCACAGTAACGCCAACGAGGAGCAGGCCTTCAGCACCGACCTGAAGCTGACGCCGAGGGAGGGTACGCTGTACGAGCACATCAAGGAGCTCAGGGAGACTACGGCCGATGCGCCCTGGACGATGACGTGCACTTGCGAGGACGGCGCGGCGCTGAAGACGCACGTCCTGGGGCCCGAGGAAACGCAGGTGATTGTCGGCAGATGCCCGCGGATACGCGGTGCGCAGAGGGATGAATCCACAATTCACGCTTTGTGGATGCCGATTGTGGCGGTGCGTAGAGGAGAGCCGCTGCCCGAAGGGACAGAAGTAACTGAGCCGCTGAGAAGCACGTTCGTCGCGGTGCAGGAACCGTACCGGGAAGCGACGTTCATTGACAGCGTGCGGAGGCTGGAGGTGGAAGGCGGGGATGATGCGGTAGCTGTGGTGGTGAGTAGGGGGGACGCGACAGACTATCTCATCAGCACTAACGAGGAAGCCCCGTATGAGGAAGAGACGCGGGTGCCGGAATTGGAGCTGACCTTCCGCGGCCGGTTGGCATACGTCCACACGGAGGGCGGAGAGGTCAAATCGGTACACATCTTCGACGGCGTTGAGTTGAGCATCGGTGACGTGGAGATCAAGACGGGCGGGCCGCTGAGCGGAGCGATAACCGGCGTGCAGCGGAAAGAGGCCGGTGATGAGAGCAATGCCTTCGTCACTGAGGCCGAGTTGCCGGATGTTGACGCGCTGGCGGGACGAACGATGATCATCACCCACGGTGACACCACGGCGCACGGCTACACGATAGAGCGCGTGGAGCGAGTCGGGGAGACGCCGCTCATCCATGTTCTCGATGAGCCCGGTCTGGAAATCGGTGACGATGAGACGAAGATGATCTACTTCCCTCACAGGACAATCAAGGGCCAGAACACGTTCCATATTGCCTGCTCGAAAGCTGTGCAGTACGAGTAGCCGGAGGGGCGTTGCAGGGATTGGCAGGATGCGACGCGATGATTGTCAAGCCGGTGCGGAATGCTGTAGAATAGCGCGAAGCCGATCTGAGTTCCGGGTCGGCTATTGAGGTGAGTGCCGACGGAAGGAGCAATGCGATGACACTGGGTGAGTTCTACAGCGCGGCGATAAGAGTCGGATTGGCGACTGATGCACGCGGCGAAGAGGCGCTGAAGCAGCAGATGCAGCGGCTTGCGGAGCAGTACGGAGAGATGTCGGAACGGGAGAAGCGGCTGTTCGACACCGAGCGTCTGACCAACCCGTTCGGCGACACGCGGATAGCATACGGCGATCCCGACACTGAATTGAAGCGGGTCGTGATAGGCATAGACAGCGGTAGTTCCGAACTGCTGCTGGCGGCGGAACTGGGGAGGCGCGGCAAGCCGGTTGATGCAGTCATATCGCATCACACTTCGGCCATAGCAGGGGCTCTGGCTTCGACGCATGACACTGCTATTCCGCAAGTGTGGATGGCCGTGGAAGCAGGCGTCCCCGAGCCGCGTGCGTGGCATCTGGTGCAGGAAGTAATAGGCCGGGATGACCCGTCGTGGAATCTGTCCATTCTGCAGATTGCGGAGGCGCTGGAGATGCCGCTGATGGCAGTGCATACGCCGGCGGATGTGTGCATGGATGAGCTTGTGCGGAAGAACGTGGCGGAGGACAAGCCTGAGACGGTCGGGGAGCTGCTGGAACTGGTCGAGGCGTGGCCGGAATGCCAGTGGCTGATAGACAAGGCTCGTCATGCGCCCCACATAGATGCGGGCGATGCCAAGGCTCCAATGGGAAAGGTGTATCAGGTTTGCTTCGGGGGCTGGAACCCGAGCCCGGCGCTTTTCGAGGAGCTGTGCAAAGCCGGAGTGGGCACCTTCGTTGTGGTAGCCGGCACTAAGGAATTCCGTGAACTGGCCGACAGGTACGGTGTCAGTATCATCGTGATACCGCACTACCCGGCGGACAACGCGGGCATCAACATCATGCTGGACAAGATGATGCCCGCCGGCGACGAGTTCGAGATCGTGGAGACGAGCAACTACGTTCGGCTGCGGAGGCCCGCGTAGTGCGCGGCGGCTCTGCCCCGATGATACTTGCCGCATTGATGGTGTGAGACGCAACAAGAGAAACGTTCAGTTGAACTAGTAGTAGAGGCATCAGTCCATGGGCAATCGTCGCGACCATATCATTTACAGTCATCCGCCGGGCCGTGACGGGTTCCATTGTTTCTACATCTCCTACACGCCGGGTCAGCAGTGTCTGGAGCTGAAGTACAGGCGCGCCTCGGAGGGGATGCAGGAGATGCCCTTGGGGGCAATGGCGATGGTGGAGTATCTTGCGGAGAAACGGGATCAGCCCACGGAGGAATGGCCGTTTGAGGTTACCGACCGGGCGTTGCGTATTCTCAAGGGCCAGTTGCGGCGCTGGCACGAACGCGCGCTGAGAGATGCAGGAAAGTGACTTGCGTGGGCAGCCGGATGAAGCGGCGTCGTCTCAAGGCGACCTCGGGAGCCTGTAGTCGGTCGGAGTGCGGGTGACGCCGGCGGCGAGCAAGGGCAGGAACTGCTCTGAGAAATGCGGGCAGTAGTTGAATACCACCCACCCCTCGGCACCCTCTTCCCTCGCTATTTCTATCTGCCTCATGAGCTGGTACGGGTCGGTGAACCTGGAGTTGTCGGCATTGACGCCGATGCCCGCGTAGATGGGGACCTTGCCCGCGACCCAGCCATTCTGCCGCCGGACGTAGCCTCGGAACGTCTCCGCATCATCGGTGTAGTCCATCGGGCACACGAAGTCCACCCAGCCTTCATCCACCCATGTCTTCCAGTCCTGGCCGAAGGTGTCGCGGTGACTCTCCCAGTTGAGGAAGACGGCGGCGGAAATCTGGAGGTCGGGGTCAGTCTCGCGCAGTGCCGCAGCCAATTCGGCGACGAGTGTGTTGATCTGGTGCCGGCGGAACTGGAGGTACTCGCGGCTGTAGCGTCCGGTGGCGGCGTCTGCGGGCCACTTGCTGACCTTCACCCCGAGGTATTGCTCGAAGGCGGCGCGGCAATGGTCGCAGAAGCACACGTTTTTCCACGAGTAGCGCAAGTAGTCAAACTGGAGGCCGGTGACGTCGTAGTTGGTAACGATCTCCCTGGCGACCTGAATCTGCAGACGGCGGTTGTCCGGATGCGTCGGACACAGCCACGTACCCGTCTTGCCCTGGCTTGTGACCTGGAGGCGTTGCTGCGTTTTCAGGCTTCGGCGCGTCTCCTGCGACGCCCACAAAGTGGCCAGGTTCAGCATCCGTGGATGCAGTGGGAGGCCATGCTTGCGGCAGGCGGCGGCCGCCTCCGCCAGATAATCCCCGTGCTCGGCAACGGACTTGTGGTGAGGCAGGAAGCGGCTGTCATAGAACGCCACGCCGCCGCTGCAGATGTAGGGGAACACGGCGTTGAGATTGGCCTGCTTCAGTTCCGCGGCCACGTCGTCCCAGGACGGGCGCGCATAGTTGTGTGTCCAGATACCCCGCATCTCACCCTCGACAGTGGCGAAGCTGCTCCACAGCGCATGGCCGGCGAGTTTGTCCGCTCTCTGCGCAGCGGCCAGAGCTTCAGCGAAATGCCCACGGCTCTTGAGGCTGGATGCACTGGAGAGGAGGGCAGTCGCTTCGGCAATGTCAGCGACGGCAGGGGCAATATCCTGACCGGCGGCGTGCTTGGCCTGGACGGTGTCGGCCAGTTCGGCGAGCGTCTTGTACGGACCGTAGGGGCCGAGATGGTCGGGAGACGAAGGGATTGACTGCGCCCAGACCTGCGGAGCAAAAATGCCGATGACGGCGCGAAGCAGTTGGGCGACCTCGGGACAGTGATCCGTCGTGAGGCCGCATGTGATGAAGGCGCCGTGCGTGTTCGCGATGACGGCCGGAGCAGCGGCGGCGCTGTCGTCGTCCCAGGATGCGATGATGCGACCGTCGGGCAGAGGCCGGCAGGCCATGACGTAGCTTGCCGGCTGGCGCACCCGCCGGGGGATGCCGAGGATGGTCGTGTCGGAGGAGACAATGTCTGCGCCCGCGATGCCGAGTTGCTCTGCCGGGACCGCGCCGACGGGGTCAACGCCGAGTGCGTAGAGGAGGTCGTTGCGCCCGAGCAGGCAGGCGATGATGGCTCCCCCGTCGCGGAGGAACTGGAGCAGATGCCCGAGTTCGACCTCGCTCACGGCGCGGTTGTAGGGGAGTATGAGAACCGCGACGTCAGGCGGGCCGTGTGCTTCGATGTCGGAATCGCATGTCAGCAGATAGGGTATGCGGACGGCTTGCAGGGCTCTGGTGACGCCGCGCAGATGTGTGTCGGCGAGCGGGGCCATCTGCTCGCCGCCGGGGCCGAGCCGGTCGCCCTTGATCACGGCGACGAGGGGGCGCGCGAGGTCTGTCTGGGCCGACGCCTGTGGGGAGCGGGTGTAGAGGAGGACGATAGCCACGGCGGCGGCGCAGAGGACCAGCGCCGCAAGGAATCGGCTCGTGCATGGACGCCTGCTGAGGTCAGTCGGCGGCGGTCGGCTTGTGGCATCAGTGTAGCTCATGTCCTCGTGACCAGCTCGATGCCGAACTTGAACTGGAGGTCAACTTCGAAGAGACGCCCCCAGGGGAGAGTGACACGGGTCTCTTCGAGTTCGGCGAGGGCGAGACTGGTGGCAGCTTCGTGTGGGCCGATGCGCACCGATTCCCTGCCGAGGAAGTATGTAGCCCAGAGGTCGGCGATCGCGCGGACGAGCAGATCGCTGACCATGTTCTGGACGCGGGGTTCGCTGTCGGCGAGGTTGAATACGGAAGCGCGCAGCATGTTGACGACATGCTCGGTTACCTGTGGGCGCACGCGCGTCTGGTACAGCCAGTCATCGGCGACGTGGTAGAAGAGCAGGTTGATGTGGGCTCTCTCCGAATCAATGAGCGTGTCGAGCAGTTGCAGGTAGCGCATCGGCGTCAGATCAATGAGCAGGTTCGCCAGATCGAAGGCGCCCTTGTCCTGAAGGGCGATGAGACGGAGACTGGCATGTGCCAGCGCCGAGCCGACGGAATTTGCGGCCGTGTTCCAGGCAGTGAATGCCAGCATCTGCCGAGGCGGGATCTGGCGGGCCAGCATCACCTTGGCGAAGCAGTCCTCAGCGCCATTCGGAAAGGCAACATCGCAGATAGCCACGCGGCGGTCGCCCATGCTTGTGGCGATGGTCTCGAAGAAGGTTTCGGCCTGCGCTCTGCGTGCCTCGGCGGCCTCGGGCTCGTCGTAGTCAGCGCGCTTGCCATTGACCGGCGGATTGATTGCGAGCACGAAGTCGGCGGTGGCGGGATCGTCAGAGCGCTCGACACCGACCGTCTCCATCTGGCCGGCGAGGGTCTCGGAGAAGGGCCGGTCCTCGAAGGTGGCAACATTGTCGGCATCGTCGGGGTTCGCGTACATCACGTAGGCGGTGGGGACCTTCTCCATGTGTTCGTGGACGAAGCGGGCGAAAAGCGTCTGGCCGAGCTCATCGGCTCCGGGATGAATCCGAACGCGGCTGCCGAGGCCGTGGCGCTCGATAAGCTGGCGCAACTGGGCCTGTTCGCGGACGTGTGGGCCGTACTCAGCGGCGTCCTCCTGCGCCAGGAGGAGGAAGTCAATATGGCCGCCGGCGGCCTCTTCAACGGCGCGTCTGTTGACCTGGTGGTTGCGCTCGCGACATGCCTCATAGGCACCCAGCACAGAAATGGGGATCTGCTTTTCGAGCTCCTCGAGTTGCCGGCGGTCGTCGTCCTCGCCAAGCGCTTCAAAGCGGCCCTTGACCTCCGAGTACTCGCGCAACAGCTCCCAGTTGATCGCCGCCTCGTCGGAACTGGCGGGGATGGAGAGGCGCATGATGGTATTGTGGGCGTAGATTGCGGCCTCGGGGAGCATCTGGCGGAGTTCGGCCAGGACGTCGAGACGCTCAAGAGCCAGGGCAGTACGGACATCCCTGGAACGCGAGGCAACGAGACCACCGTAGGCAAGCATGTCGAGGGAGAGTATGGCAGAGTCAATGCCACTGGCGGCCTCTCTGAACAGCCACTCGGTTATCTCCTCGACGCGGCCGGGAGTGGTGTAATGCCCGAGCAGTTCAGTGGGTGGCATGAGGAATTCGTAGTCCACCATGCGGGACAGCATCTGTACGTGCCCGACGTTGCACGGGCGGCTGTCGAGCGGCAGGTAGATGATACGGTGTACGCGGTGTCTGATACTCACGGTACTCCTCCCGGGTAGGCCGGCTGGTCGTCGGCGGACCTCAGACCACAACATCCAGAGCCGCGCGGAAGTCCCTCGTGACCCGTGCGATGCTGTCGGGCTGCTTTCCGGTTACGATGGCACCAATAAGAATGCCACGAACGCCAACTTTATGCAAGCTAGCCACCTGCTGCGGCAGTATCGCACGCTGGGTCGGGACCACTACCGGCACGTCGCCGGGCCTCATCATCTCAGACAGGTACGCATACGTTTTGAGGTCGGCGAGGCATAGCGGCTTGCCGTATTCCTCGTGGGGGAGGACGGATGCCTCCACCATGCGCACCTGTGATATGAGCGTGAGCCCTTGAGGCGTCCCATGTGGTGGGAGATCGTGGTCGCTGACGGCTGCCATGATGTCAATGCCGGTGTCAGTGTCAAGCATCCAGACGGGCATGTCCGCGAGGTAGGCATCCACGAAATCAATGCCGGCGTCAGCCATCCCCTGCATGTCCTGTGGCGAGCACATGCTTTCGGCGGTGCCGGGCACGATGCCAACCGGCGCACCGAGGGCACAGATGCACTCGATGGCAGATGCCTCCTGCTGCCAGGAGCCGAAGCCCGCGTCCGCCGCGGCATGATGGAGGTTGACGTGGACCTTGAGGCCTTCGGCACCGGCGTCAATGGCCGCCCTTGCGAGTTCGGGATCGTTTCGCGGCAGGCTGACAAGCAGGGCAGGCCTGGTGAGATCGGCCATGATGTCGAACATGCGAGTGTCGGCTATGGCAGGTGCCTCCTCGATTTGACAGTGCTGCTACGCGTCGGCCGGCGAACCCAGGACGAGTCCGAGGCCTTCGCCGGCGGTAAGCGCGTAGCGCCAGAACGGCTGATGTCCGGACACGATGATCGCCTGTCGGGCCCATCTGATTCCGGAGCGTGTCTCACAGTGCTCGAGGAACTGCTCGGCGTTCATCGCCTCGACAAGTAGATCAGGCGATATGGCGTGGCATCTGGCGCTGAGGCTCTCGGCCGGCTGCGGGCCGGGATGCTGGGTGACTGCGATGAGGCGGTTCTCCTCGGGCATGACGGCGATGCAGTCGAAATCGTGCCAGTGCTGCTCCAAATGAGGCCGGAGGCCGGAGATGAGTTGGCCCGGCAGGCCCTCGAGCCGCTGCTGCTCGCGCTGGCAGAGCATACCGAGCCAGAGGGAAGTGGGCGGCGAGTTGACAAGGAGGCAGAGGACCTCGCGGCCGGACTTGATCGTGCCGAGAACTAGCAACTGCTCAAGCTGCTGGATGTGATAGTGCGTCGGCTGGTAGGAGAGCGTCACGCCCCTGCAGACGGCGCTGATGCTTGGCTTCTCCCCGAAATGCGTGCGCATGTAGCGAAGTATCTGCAGTGCAGATGTGTAGCGCATCGTCAGCCTCGCAGGTTGGAGCGGGCGTCTAGATTGGAGGCGCGGATGAGTTCTCGGGTTCTTGTGGCCAATAGAGCGCGCGCGGAAAGACGATGCGCAGATGGGTCACTCCGCGCAGCGCAATGAACGCATCGCCGGGCAGCGGACTGTATGGTTTCAGGCTCGAGCGGATATGCCACAGGCTCTTGCGTCCGCGTTCGGATTCGGCGGCGTTGTTGGTTTCGGCCTGAGGGTCAACGCAGATTCTGGGCATGTTCTCCCAGAGGCCGTCTCTGTACCGGACCTGCACCATCAGGCGGGAGAGGGCGCGGTACATCCAGTCGTCATGGCCGCCGGTGATGTCGTCAGGGCGGTAGCTGGGGAGGAGATAGCCGGCGAACAGCGGCGCGATGCCCTCCCATGAAGGGGCGCGGACATCAGCCGGGCCGACGACCATCCATTGCGTGTGCTCGCGGATGTAGGGCACTTCCGAGCTGCCGGCGTGCTCGCGGGGTACGATCTGAAAGCCGCCGATCTTGCCGAGGGGAGATGTTGAGATGTCAATGACCCCGCAATGGTTGGCGCGCAAGCGGCCGGGTGCGGCGTAGAGCGTCCCACCAAAACGTCCGATGCCGACGACCGGGCGGAGGACCTGGCCGATGAGTCGCGGCGGCTCATTCGGGTACTCGATGAGTATCGTGCCGCCAAACTTGTTCTCGAAGGTGCAGTAGAGGGGCTGCTTTTCGGCTTCCAGCCGAATAATCTGGATGACATCGCCGTCGGCGGGAACATAGTCGGGCTTGAGCGGAGCCAAGTCGCCGCCAGTCTCAAGATATACAGGCGAATTGACGAGCGGCCCGTAGCCTCCGAAGATCCTGGTGCCACCGGGTATG